>DAHXOQ010000058.1 GCA_027364815.1 Acidobacteriaceae bacterium
AGGCTACATCGCGTGCGAGCAATCCAGCCGAAACTGGGGTTGGTGCCGGCAGGCGGGCCGCGATGAACGCGAAATGGCGCTCATCGTGCAGAGGCTGCAGCTGGGGCGCAGCATGAACCGGCTGACGGAAGATCTGCTGACGCTGGCAACGGTGGAGAGCCCGAATTACAAGGTGCATCCGAGAGCTGTGAAGGCGAGTTCGCTGCTCAAGGATGCGGTTGAATCGCTCAGCGGCGTGGTTGAAGATGCGGATTTGACTCTGGAGGTGACAGGCGCGCCGGAAGAATTGGTGTTGGCCGATCCGGATGCAATCATCCAGGTCTTTGGAAATTTGATTCAGAATGCAGTGAAATATGCGGCGCACGGGAGGCGGATTCGGATTGGGGCTGTGCGTGGTGATGGTGTGGTGGAGTTCCGCGTGCAGGATTTTGGTCCGGGTATCGCATCGGATCATGTTGACCGCATCTTTGAGCGCTTCTATCGTGTGGATAAGGCGCGCTCCCGGGAATCGGGCGGAACCGGGCTGGGATTGGCGATTTGCTGGAATATTGTGCAGGCTCACCGGGGCCGGATTTTTGCTCAGAGTGAGCTTGGTGCGGGGACAACATTTTGTTTCACTTTGCCGCTTGAGATACCCGAAGAGCCGGATCAAGGGATGCCATAAGCTGGGGAAGCGGCCAGGTACGGGTAATTTCTGTTGAGAAATTCAACTGCCGTTAACATGAGCGCGGGATGATGGTAGAGGTAGAAGTAAATTTTGCAGTTATGGAGTTTGACAGTGAAAAAAGCAGGATTGCTGATTCTAGTTTTGATGATTTTCGTTGGCACGGTACAAGCGCAAAAGATCACCGGCGCCGGCGCAACCTTTCCTTATCCCATGTACTCGAAGTGGTTCAGCGAGTACAGCGCGGCGCACCCCGGAGTTGAAATCAATTACCAGTCGATTGGTTCTGGCGGCGGCATTCGCCAGGTGACGGCTGGCACAGTGGACTTTGGAGCATCTGACGGGCCAATGACAGATGAGCAGATTGCCCAGTCCAAGATTAAATTGATTCACATTCCGACAGTGATGGGCGCTGATGTCCCAGCGTACAACATACCCGGTGTACAAGATGTGAAATTCAGCCCTGATGTATTGGCAGACATTTTTTTGGGAAAAATTACTAACTGGAATGATCCACGCATCGCGAAGGACAACGCAGGAGTTCACTTTCCTGACCAGAAAATCATTGTTATTCATCGTTCTGATGGCAGCGGGACGACCTATATCTGGACTGATTATCTGAGCAAAGTGAGCAAGGAATGGGCCAACGGCCCGGGCAAGGGGACTGCAGTCAGTTGGCCAACAGGCATCGGCGGCAAGGGCAACGAAGGTGTTGCAGGATTGGTTCGCCTGACCCCTGGAGCGCTTGGTTATATTGAGCTCATCTATGCTCTGCAGAACAAAATCTCCTATGGTTCGGTGAAGAATCCAGCCGGCAATTTTTTGCTCGCGACTACGGATGGTGTTACCGAAGCAGCGGCCAGCGTGAAGCAGATGCCGGATGATTTCCGCGTATCCATTACCAACGCACCCGGAGCCAAAGCGTATCCGATTTCGAGCTTTACTTGGCTGCTTGTACCGGTAAAGAGCCAGGATCCAGCTAAGGGAAAAGTCATCAAGGACATGCTGAGCTGGATTATCAAATCAGGCGAAAGCGAGGCAACATCGCTTTCCTATGCGCCACTGCCGGCGAATGTGGCAGAAAAGGTGCTTAAGGCTGTTTACGCTCTGCAATAGGCCATGGAATCAATAAGTTAGGACTGGAGGCCAGTGCAATCAGTACTGGCCTTCATTTTTTTGGGACAGTTGAGCACCGTTTTTCACCGCCAAGCCATTGTTTTCATTTGAATCCGCCGAATTTGTAACATTCCTTTCACAATTCACCGATAGCCTAATTCAGGTGGACTCCTCTGTGACAGAGACTCGTATCCCTAAAACCCAAGTAGAGTTTCAAGCTGGCCCAGAGAGTGAGAATGGCGCAGGCTCTGAAGCAACTGCTGCGAACGTGCCTCCAGCGATCTCCGAGGTACGCAGGTTTTTGCTCTCGCGCGGAAATTCTTCGCTCGCAGATGGCGGATTTCGTTGGCTGATGGTTATCTGCGCCTTGAGCATCTTTGCCATTGTTGTTCTGATCGGCACTGTACTTGTACGCAGTTCGGAATTGACTCGAGCAAAATTTGGTTTCAAATTCTTTTTCGACCAGATGTGGGATCCGGTCAACGGTAACTTTGGTGCACTGCCTTTTATCTACGGAACCTTGGTCACATCGCTGCTGGCTTTGCTGATTGCCGTGCCGTTGGCTCTGGGTTTAGCCATCTTCCTCACTGAGATGAGCCCGAAGTTTCTGCGTGGCCCACTTGCTTTCATCACCGAACTTCTGGCTGCAATCCCGAGTATTATTTATGGATTATGGGCAGTATTCGTACTGGTTCCGTTGATGCGCGATCATGTCAACCCTATCCTGATTCGTTTCTTCGGCTGGACGACACTTTTTAGCGGAGATAATCTCGGGCTTGGCTTTTTGACATCAGGAGTTATTCTCGCTGTGATGATTTTGCCCATTATCTCTTCACTGACGCGCGAAGTGATGACGGCCGTGCCGCACTCTCAACGTGAGGCGGTTCTCGCCCTCGGCGCGACGCGATGGGAGATGATACGCGTCGGAGTTTTGCGCAATGCGCGGATTGGCATTGTAGGCTCCATCATTCTCGGCCTCGGCCGCGCCTTTGGAGAGACGATGGCCGTGACGATGGTCATCGGCAACACGCCGGAGATTCATAAATCGCTGCTTGCTACAGGAAACACCATGGCCTCGGTCATTGCCAATGAATTCAGCGAAGCGGCTGACGATCTGCACCTGAGCGCTCTGATTGAGATTGGACTTGCCCTCTTCATTGTGACCATTATCATCAACGCAATTGCCCGCTTACTGGTTTGGGCAGTCACCAGCGGCGCACCAGCACGCGTGAACTAAGGGAAGCCTATGAGAATCGATCAACAATTCAGCTTCCGCACACGATGGCGCGCATGGAGTGACACGATGGCGAGCGGACTTGCGATCCTCGCCACAATTTTGGTCATTCTGCCCCTGGTCGCAATCTTTGTTTATCTGATTTACATGGGTGCCAGTTCGCTCAACCTGGCTTTTTTCACGCAGATTCCTAAACCGGTGGGTGTCTCCGGTGGCGGCATGGCCAACGCCATTGTCGGCTCAGCTATCATTCTCGCGCTAAGCAGCATTCTGGGTGTGCCGATCGGCATCAGCGGCGGAATTTTTCTGGCGGAGTTTGGGCGAGGAACGAAGCTCGCGAATGCGATCCGGTTTACAGCAGATGTTCTGAACGGTGTCCCTTCAATCGTGATGGGCATTGCAGTGTACGCATTGGTAGTAAAACCGCAGGGACACTTCTCGGCGTTTGCCGGAGGCGTGGCGCTGGGAATCATGATGATCCCGACGATCACGCGAACGACGGAAGAGATGTTGCTGATGGTGCCACATGCGATTCGCGAGGCGGCGCTGGGGCTTGGCGTGCCGAATTGGCGCTCGGTGCTGTCGATTACACTTAAGACCGCATCCCCGGGAATTATTACCGGCTGCATGCTGGCTTTTGCGCGCGTGGCGGGTGAGACGGCACCGCTGATTTTTACGGTGCTGGGCAATTCGTTCTGGAGCACGAACATCAACCAGCCGATTGCCGCACTGCCTTTGCAAATTTATGTTTTTGCGATTTCGCCGTATGATGACTGGCACAGGCTGGCATGGGCGGGCGCACTGGTTCTAATTATTTTGATTGTTCTTGCCGTTTCGCTGGTGCGTTATGTGACCAGTCGCGGCGTCATGAAGGGGGCAAGTTAAGTGGGCGTTGGCATTGAAGTCACGAATCTGAATGCCTGGTACGGCGCGACGCATACGCTTCAGGACATCAACCTGAACATCCCGCCCAATCAGGCGACCGCGCTCATTGGCCCCTCGGGCTGCGGCAAGAGTACATTTGTGCGGTGCATCAATCGCATGCACGAGACGAATCCGATTGCGCGTGTGACAGGTACAGTGCGCATCGGCGATTTGGACATTTATGAGGACGCAAAACCGGTAGAGATTCGACGTCGCGTAGGAATGGTTTTTCAGCGGCCCAACCCATTTCCGACGATGAGCATTTATGACAATGTGGCTTCAGGATTGAAGTTGAATGGGTACAGCAATCGTCGCGCACTGGATGAGATTGTGGAGAAGTCGCTGCGCAACTCGGCGCTTTGGGAGGAAGTGAAGGACGAACTCAAGAAGAAATCCGGAGCGAGTCTTTCAGGTGGTCAGCAGCAGCGACTTTGCATTGCGCGCGCACTGGCAGTTGATCCTGAGGTGCTGTTGATGGACGAGCCGGCTTCGGCACTCGATCCCGTTTCAACATCGAAGATTGAGGATCTGATTTTTGAACTCAAAAGCCAGTACACAATCGTGATTGTGACGCATAATATGCAGCAAGCGGCACGTGTCGCGGAGAAGACCGGGTTTTTCCTGAACGGTCGCATGGTTGAGTTTGATTCGACGCACAAGATTTTCACCAACCCCAGTGACAAGCGCACAGAAGATTACATCACGGGCAGGTTCGGATGACACGCATACGCTTTCAACGCAGTCTCGATGAATTAAAGGAACAGCTTCTGGTGATGGCTGGCCTCGCCGAGCAGGCTATCCAGCGCGCCACTGAAGCTTATCGTGTGCGCGATCTTTCCATCTGCGAATTGGTGATGCGCAGTGAGGTGGCCATCAATCGGCTGGAACGCGAGATTGATCAGGCGGCGCTTGATCTGCTGGCGATGGAACAGCCGATGGCGATTGATTTGCGATTTATTTTGAGTGTGATCAAGATCAATGCTGACCTGGAACGCGTGGGCGATGCAGCCAAGAGCATTGTTGACCGCGTGCGCAGCATGGATACGATGCCTGTGATCGATTTGCCGGTGGATATTCCCAAGATGGCGACGCTCGCTGCTGCTATGGTGCGCAAGAGCTTGCAAGCATTTATTGAGGCTGATGCGGAGATTGCCGAGAGCGTATTGACGATGGACGATGCCGTGGATGCAATGAATAAATCAGCGCATCTGGCATTGACCACCGTAATGTCTGAGCAGGGCCACTATGCGCCACAAGCCTTGAATGCGCTGATGATTTGCCGCAGTCTGGAGCGCGTTGCCGATCACGCGACAAACATAGCCGAGGATGTGATTTTCTGGGTCAAGGGCGATGATGTGCGCCACCACAAGAGCCTGGCAAAGAGTGAACTGAAGGCTGCAAAGCTTGCGGCCAAGCTGGCTGCCGAGCAAGGGGATACTTTGCAAAATGAAATCGACAAGCAGGATCCTGGTGCGCAGAGCAGAGAGTAGTCGGGCGGAAATTTCAAACAGAAAAAGCCGGCTGAAGCAGTAATGCTTCAGCCGGTTTTCTTTTGTGCTTCGAAATTATTCACCGGCTACTGCGGCTGCAACGCCTTCAGCTGATGCAGGACGAAAATATCCCCAACCGTTTTTTTGAGCAGCTTCGAGCAAGGCCGGCGATGGGTTGATGGGGAATGGATTTTTCGCAATCGCGAGCATGGCGAGATCGTGAATTGAATTTCCAAAGACTGCATCGGGAGCTGGCAGACCAATACGACGCAGCGATTCGGCTTTGCCTTCGTCGGTTGGAACGTCGACAATCTCGCTGGTCAGAATTCCGTTCGCGACCTTGACTTCAGCGGCGAGGATGCGCTCCTCAGGAATGTCATAGCGGCGCACGCCTTCAGCGATCACCCACTTGTTGGTCGAACTGACGGCCCACAGCTCCACATTGTGCTTACGCAGTTTAGCGATCAAAGAGTCAAGTTCGGGGAAAATATTCTTCACGACGAACTCGCGGACGTATCGCGCGGCGGCGGCGCAAATTTCATCTTCGTGAAGGCCGGAATACATTTGAGTCATCTCGCCACAGATGACGAGCTCGCTGACAGTGCCAGCCTGGTAGGCGCGATGGCGTGTGTCAATCCAGTCGCTGACTTCGCGCGAGACAAGTCCCTGTTCGATGGACCAGACCATGAAGCCGTAGCCGGCGTCACCGCTCCAGAGTGTTCCATCACAATCAAAGACCGCAACCCTGGGGTTGATCGAAAGCACGCGCTCTTCCAGTTCATCAGCGGACCACTTGGGGGAATCAACAACCATCATTGACAATACATTTCCTCAGGATTGAAAAATATTCCTTACTCTTTCTATTTTCGTTCATATGAAGCGGAATTGCACGTTTTTAGATGATTAAGCTTTGATGAAGAGGGGATGTCGATGTTGATTCCTGTACAGAATGGTTCGGGAGTTTTGATGTTCACTGCACGCGTATCGATGCGCAGAGATAATTGAATCATGCAAGCTGCCGGCAATTCCATTCTGTTGCGCGAGTATCAGGGCTATTTGCGCGTTGAAAAAGGGCTGCGTCCGTTGACGTGCGAGGCTTATGAAGGCGACCTCAACACGTTTGCCGAGTTCATTGAGAAGCGCAATGGGATTCTGATGAGCGCAACGGGCGAGGACCTCTCGGCTTTTCTTGAACATCTGCGCACACATAACATTGATGCGCGATCAATAGCGCGGAAGCTGAGTTGCTTAAGGGGATTTTACAAATGGCTGCTCAAGGATGGGCGCATTCATCACGATCCGACGGTGAACATTGATTCGCCGAAGACGTGGAAGGTGCTTCCGAAATCACTTGCCGAGCCGGAGATGACGGAAATGCTGGAGCGCGCTCAGCTTGCGGCAACGCATCCTCAGGCGCGAGCAACCGATCTGCGCGATCATGCCATTCTGGAGTTGCTGTATGCGGGAGGACTGCGCGTTTCTGAAGTGACGGCTCTCAACGTCAGCGACCTGGCGCTCGATGCGGGACGCGTGCAGGTGCGCGGCAAGGGCGACAAGGAAAGAATTGTGCCGCTGGGTCGCACGGCGATTGAGGCGCTGGAAATTTATTTGCGCGAAGGGCATCCGCATCTGGCGCGCATCAGTTCCTCGCGTGCGCGGAGGCAGGATGGGGCGAAGCTTTTTCTTTCACTGCGCGGTATGCCTCTGACGCGGCAATGGATCTGGCAACTGGTGAAGATGGCAAACAAATCGGCGAGCCCGCATCGTCTGCGCCACAGTTGCGCGACGCACATGGTGGAGCATGGCGCGGATCTGCGCAGCGTGCAGTTGTTGCTGGGGCACGCGGATATTACAACGACGCAGGTTTATACACACCTGGCGCTGGGCCGGTTGAAGACCGTGCATCGCGAGCATCACCCGCGAGCGACAAGGAAAGCAGCAGAAGGTTCTGGCAACGTGATTGCATTTCCGCAAAAGAAGGCGGGGATCACCGGTTCGGCAATTTATGAAGGGGAGCCGGCATGAGCGCCTCATTTGTGATTGAAGCGGAGAGCGTTGGGTTAAAGCACGCGGCGGCTAATCTGTCGAATACGTTGCTGGGCAAGTTGGTCGTTGAGTACTTGCGCGTGCTGTCAAGCGAGCGTGGCGCGTCGACGCACACGTTGCGTGCGTATGAACGCGAATTGCATGGGTTCGTTGCCTACATCGCCGAGTGCGAAGGGGAGGCGCAAACCCCGGCTGGAATTCAGCATACGCGGATTCGCGCGTATCTCGGGACGCTATACGAGCGTGGGCTTTCAAAGGCGTCGGCGGCACGTGCGCTTGCGGCGATCCGGAGTTGGTTCAAGTGGCTGGCACGTACGCATCATGTGGATCAAAATGTGGCGGCGCTGGTGGCCACTCCGAAGTTGCCGAAGCATCTGCCGCGCGTTCCGTCGATTGAAGAGATGAACCAGGTAGTTGATTCGGTGACAGACGATGTGGCGAGTTGGCCGAAACGCGATGCTGCGATTTTGGAATTGTTGTATGGATGCGGCATTCGAAACGCGGAGTTGACGGGGTTGAATCTTGCCGATATTCACTGGGCGAATGATGCGTTGCTGGTGCGTGGTAAAGGGCAGAAACAAAGGTTTGTTCCGCTGGGTGATGCTGCGGCGCAGGCATTGCGCGCGTACATGGTGGAGCGGGCTGCGAAGTTAAGTGCGGCGAATGCGGATACACCGGCGCTGTTTATCAATTTGCATCTGCGCGGAATTGAAGAGGGAAAGGAAACGCGGTTGACGACGCGCAGTATTGGACGGATCGTGAAGCGGATTGCGATTTTGCGCGGGCTCTCTTCAGATGTGCATCCGCATACCTTGCGGCATGCTTTTGGAACGCATCTGCTTGAAGAAGGTGCGGATTTGCGCGCGATTCAGGAATTGTTGGGGCATGAGCGGCTCTCCACGACGCAGCGTTATACGCAGTTGACGACGGCGCAACTGGAACAGGTTTATGACCGGACGCATCCGAGGGCGAGGTAAACTATTCACAATCGAGAACATATAAATGTGTTGATATTATTCATAAATAGTGCTACATTAAATGCAGCCCCGGCAGTACGCTATCCACATTCGATCCAGTGGAGGCCGATCCCGAGGGCTTTTTTATTTTATGCCAACCGCTATTATGATCGACGGAGGGTTCTTTCTACGCAGGTTTCCGGCCTGCTATCCCCGCAGAGACAAGACAGACGCAAAAGTAGTAGCCAAAACAGCATTTGAATTAGCATTGTCGCATCTGGAAGAACGCAAGGGTGTTCAACATGAACTTTACAGAATATTTTTCTACGATTGTGTGCCGCTTTTAAAGAAAGCACACTTCCCGATTACGCGGAAGGCAACAGATTTTTCTAAGACACCCCAGGCAATTTTCAGATTGGCATTGCATGAAGAGTTGAGGAAGCAAAGGAAAGTTGCATTGCGTCTGGGCCATTTGCTTGATAGAACACAATGGGCACTGCGTGAAGGCAGGCTGGCACAGTTGCTGGACGGGAGTCTGGATTTCAGAAGCTTGACGGATGATGATTTCTATTTCGATACCATTCAAAAAGGTGTGGATATGAGAATCGGAATTGATATCGCATCATTGAGTTTCAAGCGACAGGTGGATCAAATCATATTGGTAGCAGGTGACTCGGATTTTGTACCAGCTGCAAAATTGGCGAGACGTGAGGGTATTGATTTTGTACTGGATCCATTGTGGAGTGTTGTTCATCCTTCACTTCAGGAGCATGTGGACGGTGTTCGATCAACGTGTCCAAATCCTCAGAGCATAAAAAAGACTACCGTTAGCTCATAATGGTTATAACTAAACCACAATTTAATCTGTGCCCACCCCCACCATTTACACTTATAGATGGAGAAATACGCCTTGTTTGAGAAGATTCTGACGAAAATATTTGGCACTTCGAATGAACGTATCCTCAAGCGGATTACGCCCATCGTGGCCACCATCAACGCATTTGAGCCCGAGATTCAGAAGCTTACGGATGAGCAACTGCGCGAGAAGACAGTCGAGTTTCGTGCGCGCATTGCAAAGCGCCTTGAAGGCCTGAAAGATGCGGACGAGATCAAGGCTGCGGAGCGCGAAGCCCTGGACGAGATTCTGCCCGAGGCTTTCGCCGTAGTGCGCGAGGCAGGATGGCGCGCGGTGAAGATGCGCCACTTCGACGTGCAGTTGATTGGCGGAATGGTTTTGCATCAGGGCAAGATCAGCGAAATGAGAACCGGTGAAGGCAAAACGCTGGTGGCGACGCTGCCTTGCTATCTGAATGCGCTTGCAGGACGTGGCGTGCACGTTGTGACGGTCAACGATTACCTGGCCAAGCGCGACGCAGAGTGGATGGGCAAGATCTACGGCTTCCTCGGAATGACTGTGGGCGTGATTGTGCACGATCTGGATGACAGCCAGAGGCGCGAGGCTTACGGTTCGGATATTACCTACGGAACCAATAACGAGTTTGGATTCGATTATCTGCGCGACAACATGAAGTTTGAGATCAAGGATTGCGTGCAGAGGGGACATTACTACGCGATCGTCGACGAAGTTGACTCGATTCTCATTGACGAAGCGAGAACGCCGCTGATCATCTCCGGACCTACGGATCAGACGACGGACAAGTATGCGAAGGTGCGCAAAATTATTCCGCAGTTGGAGCAGGGCGAAGAGACGGAACGCGACGAGAAGAAATATTTCACTGGCGATTATGTTGTAGATGAGAAGCAACGCACTATTGGCGTGACAGATGAAGGCTGGGTGCACATTGAGGAATTGCTTGGCATCGACAACATTGCCGACGCAGAAAACTGGGATCTGAAGCATTACGTGGAGACAGGCATCAAAGCGCATGCGCTTTACAAACGCGATGTGGAATATGTGGTGAAGGAAGGCGAAGTCATCATTGTTGACACCTTCACTGGCCGTTTAATGCCGGGCCGTCGCTGGTCGGATGGTTTGCACCAGTCAATTGAATCAAAAGAAAATGTCAATATACGCAAGGAAGATCAAACGCTTGCGACGATCACTTTCCAGAATTATTTCCGCCTTTATCAAAAACTCTCCGGCATGACAGGCACGGCTGAGACGGAAGCTGCGGAGTTCGAGAAGATTTACAAGCTTGAGATCGTGGTGATTCCAACGAACAAGCCGATGCTGCGCATTGAAAACCCTGATGTGGTTTTTCGCACGGTGAAGGAAAAATACCTGGCCGTGGCGGATGAAATTGCAGCGCTGCATGAAAGTGGCCAGCCTGTGCTGGTAGGCACAACATCGATTGAGAAATCGGAGTTGCTCAGTGGATATCTGCAACGCAAGGGTGTGCGGCACACGGTACTGAACGCCAAGTTCCATGAGCGTGAGGCCGAGATTGTGGCGCAGGCGGGCCGTCATGGAACGGTGACGATTGCGACGAACATGGCAGGCCGCGGAACGGATATTCTGCTGGGCGGCAATGCGGAGTTCATGGCGCGCCAGGAGTTGGTGAAGAAGAATAAGGCACGCGCGATCAGTGTGGCAGAGGGTGCACTCAGCCCGACGGCGGCGGCTGGATTCCAGAGATTTTACTACCAGGGGCAGGAGTTTGAAGTCGGCGACGCGGAGTGGAATGAAACTTTTGCAGCGCATAATGTGGACGCACAGGAAGATCACGTCAAGGTAGTGGATGCAGGTGGCCTCTTCATTCTGGGGACTGAGCGCCATGAATCGCGGCGCATTGATAACCAGTTGAGAGGACGTGCGGGCCGCCAGGGTGATCCCGGTGCGTCGCGTTTCTACCTTTCGCTTGAAGACGATTTGATGCGCATCTTTGCCAAGCAGTGGGTGAGCACGCTGCTGGAGCGGTTGGGAATGGAAGAAGGCGTACCAATCGAATCGAAGATGATCTCAAAACGAATTGAAGGCGCGCAGAAGGCCGTTGAAGCGCAGAACTTTGAAGCGCGTAAACATCTGCTTGAGTATGACGACGTGATGAACAAGCAACGTGAGGCGGTTTATGGTTTGCGCCGGACGTTACTTGAAGGTCTGGATCAGCGAGAGTTGATTTTTGATGATTATGTTGGCGGAATTCTCAGTTCGCTGCTGGATGAGTATGCGGGCGAAAAAGTTCACCCCGATCAATGGGATATGAAAGGGCTGAGCGAGAAAATTCGCGATCAATTCGGACTGGATCTTGCAGCGGCGGGAATCGATGCCAAGGAGATTTCACGTCACGAGTTGGGTGACGCAATCTTTGCCGCGCTCAATGCGGAGTACCAGGCAAAGGAAAATATTCTGACTGCGACGACGATGCGTTATCACGAGCGCATGGTTATGCTCAGCGTGATTGACGGTTTGTGGAAGGACCATTTGCTTTCGATGGACCACCTGAAAGAGGGAATTGGGTTGCGTGGTTACGCGCAACAGGATCCGCTCGTCGCATACAAAAAGGAATCATTCGCGCTCTTTGAAGGGATGATGCTGAAGTTCCAGGAGGATACGGTTCGCTTCCTGTTCAGGATGCAGATTATCGGCGAAGACGGCAAGCCGGTCAGCGTGACGCCACAACCGAAGCGCGAGGTTCCAGCGGCGCCGCCTGTCGAAAGTACTGCAGGAGCGCTGGAAGTGGCTATTCCCACATGGCAGCCGACGCGGCAGCCTTCAACGTCGATTGATACGCTGGAGAAAGAATTTCAACGCAAGAAACAGCGTGAACTTGCTGCTGCAACACGCGCGGGCGCCGGTGAAGCGAGCCAGCCTACACAACGG
>DAHXOQ010000059.1 GCA_027364815.1 Acidobacteriaceae bacterium
CTAGTGCGGTAACAGAAGAGGAGCGATGCGCCTCGCCTGCCAAAGATGTTTCGCCAAAAAAACTACCCGCTTGCAGGTGAGCGATGACGGCTTCTTTGCCGCTCGCAGCGACGACGGTGAGCTTCACCTTGCCGCTCTGAAGAAAGAAAACTGCACTAGCTGAGTCACCTTGTGAGTAGATGGATTCATTAGCCATGTATTCGCGCCGTGATTTACCCGCCATAAATTTGTTCAGCGGATTCTGGAGCGCATATACAGGCGCCGGCATCGGCTTAACACTCACCCCATCTGGGACGAGACTCAACTTGCGAGATGCAGCTGGTGGAAAGGGAAACGAGCGACTCTGAGGAATTCTGTTTGCTGTATTTGTCATAGTAACAAAGCTGGTAGCCATGATTTACACCTTTCAATCTTGAAATTTGTGTGTATGCGAATGATTTTCGTCATACATTGCTACGTCCATGTAATCAAGGTACCGTGATTGAAAGTCGGTGAACATCGGCGAAAACTGTAGTTTTTGTAGGCTTATCTGTCTTGATTTTGTAGGGTTTTTCCTTGATTTCGAAACTTGATAGATCTTCTAATAAATTAGAGAGCAACATATGATTCTACTTAGCGCCGAACGGGGTAGAGGTAAGTTGCAAATGTGTTGCAAGAAAACAATCGCAGGAAAGTATCTGCAACATGCATAACTACTTCAGTGGCTCTAAAGACTAATTGTCAACAGGGTCTCGCAAGTCGTTGGGGGCAGAATCCATGATCTTCCTGACCGCGGGCACCAGTTCATCAGAAGCGCTGTTCTTGTTTACATATTCGGCCGCGCCAGCACGCAAACAGCGTAACGCATATTGGCTCTCTGCCTGCACGCTGACCATGATCACAGGCATCAGCGGGTAGGTCAGTTTTACTTCCTTAAGCACATCCATACCGCTTCGTCCGGGCATATTAATGTCAAGCAGCAGTATGTCGGGCTGCGCGCCGACCAACTGCGTCAGTACCTCGTCCCCGTTAGAGGCTTCAGTAAAATGCGCGCTTGAAAATGCATCTGTTAGCAGCTCTCTCAAGCCGCGCCGTACGTTCACGTGATCATCCGCGATCAGAATATTCATTGTTTTATCCACTTACCCTTTAAAAATGACAATCTGAAGTAACTATAGCGAAGATACAAACAAGAAGGTATCAGCGTAGACCGTGTTTTTTGCAGGGGTTTGCCCGTTCGTGTTGTAGGGGTTTTCCCACAGCGAGAGGCCCAATTCAATCGATGAGATTATGTGTCATGGCGTAACGGGTCAGTTCGGCATTGCTCTTCATTTGCATCTTTTCCATGATGCGCGCGCGATAGCTGCTGATGGTTTTTACGCTCACATGAAGCCTCTCGCCAATTTCAGTCAAAGGCACGCCCGCAGCGATCATCCGCATCACTTCGTGTTCGCGGTCCGAGAGAGACTCATGCAATGGCTTGTCGCTGGATTTATCCAGATTCTCAATCAGTTTTTCTGCGAGGCTTGTACTGACATAGCGGCCGCCGCTCAGAATTTTTCTGGTGGCATGGGCCAATTCTTCGGCTGCACTTTCCTTATTGATGTAGGCGGCTGCGCCTGCCCGCAAACAACGCACGGCGTACTGCTCTTCCGGTTGGACACTCAGGATGATGACCGGGAGCCGTGTGTAAGTCTGCTTTATATCGCGCAAGACATCGATGCCACTGCGCCCGGGCATGTTGATGTCCAGTACCAGCAATCCAATATTCGCTTTGCCCAGATGGCTCAGCACTTCATCGCCGTTGACAGCCTCGGCAAAGTTGGCGCCGGGCACGGCATCGGCAAGGATTTCCCTCAGCCCCCGGCGAACTACTGCATGGTCATCTGCAATCAGAATATTCAAATCATCACCCTTTCAGCGCGCGGAGTGTCAACAGGAACGCGAACAGTCACCGTGGTCCCCTTGCCTGGCAAACTCGTTATATGCACATCCCCCCCGCAGAATTGCGCGCGCTCTTTCATGCCCAGAAGCCCCAATGAGCCGAGTGCATTGGACGACCCTGATTCGACAAAGCCAATTCCGTCATCTTCAACGATGAGAAGAATGCTTTCCTCTTCCTGGCACAAGTCAACGCGCACCGACTTGGCTTGCGCATGGCGTGTGACGTTGGTCAAACACTCCTGAAATATCCGGAATGTTGCCGTCGCACGGTCACCATCGAGGTGCAAATCAACTGGCGGAACTGTGACTTTGCATTCGACACCATTGCGTGCAGCAAATTCACTGGATTGCCATTCAATGGCTGCCGCAAGGCCTAGATCATCCAGAACTCCGGGACGCAATCCGCTACAAATATTGCGCACGGTTTTCACACCATCATTGATCAGTTGAATCGATTCCGCCATACGAGCGCGTATTTCGACTTCAGATGCAGGAAGATGACGCGTCATCCATGTCATATCCATTTTGATCGCGGTCAGAATTTGTCCAATTTCATCATGAAGGTCACGCGCAACTCTCTTGCGATCCTCTTCGCGCACCCATTGCAGGCGCTCCGCAAATGCACGCATTTGTTCACTTTGCATGACCAGCGATGCCTCACCACGCTTGCGTTCCGTGATGTCGTTGTTGATCACCAGGACGCGTGGTTCCTGATCTCGCTTGCCCCATTGCAGCGCCCAGCGGCTGGCCATCACAATGCGCCTGCCGTCCTGAGCGGTTGCAATGAGGTCGCCTTCCCAATGCCCTGCGCGCATCAGTTCTGCGCTGATCTCTTCCATGGGCTGCGGAAACTCCGTGTGCAGCAACTGGTGCGAGATTTTGCCGTCAGCTTGTTCTTTGGTGTATCCAAGCAGCGCCTCGGCGCCGCGGCTCCAAAACAAAACTGTGCCCTTCATGTCGATTACAAAAACCGAGTCCTGGGTGAGTTCGAGCAGCGCAGCCTGCTCTGCTGTTTCAATCTGCTCCTGCCGCCGCTCCGCTACGTCGCGGAAGACAAGCACCACACCGATAACTTTTCCTTCGCGCGCGAGAATCGGCGCCGCACTGTGTTCCACGGGAATTTCGCGGCCATCTCTAGTGATCAGCGCCACGTTGTTGGCCACAGTTATGATTTGTCTTTCTTCGAGAACCTGGAGCACTTCATCGTCCGCACTCATGCCGGATTTCTCATTGATGATCTTGAAGACATCACCCACCGGCAGGTTTTGTGCTTCTTCTGATGGCCATCCGGTCAAAGCGGCCGCTACCTGGTTGAGAAAAATGATGCGCCCGTGACTGTCTGTTGCGATAACAGCCTCGCCAATGCTGCCCAGTGTTGCAGTCCAGCGTTGCTCACTCTGCAAAAGCCTGGTGCCCAGTTTGTTGAAGTTGTATCGAGTGAAGAGTGCAAGAAATATGCCAAATCCCAAACCCAGCACCAGGCAACTGGTCACCATCAGTATCCAGCGCAAATGCGCGGCTTGCACGCGCTGGGTACGCAGCCCTATCTCAACATTTTGGAAGTCCAGAATCTGAGCGCGCAGTGCATCCATTTTCTGTTTGCCCTGCTGATTCTCATAGAGCGTGGGATTGGCTTTCCCTGCTCGACGAAGATCGATAATCCGGCCCGCGTAAGCACTCCACTCCTTATAACCGCTATAAAAATCTCTCAACTTCTGTTGCTGCTGGATTTGATTGCTGGCCACCATCAAATAAAGGGAATGGTATTTGGTATCGACTTTCTTCTGGCCATCCAGATAGTGTTGAAGAAAACTCTCGTCTCCAGTTACGATGTATCCACGCGTGCCGGACTCCATGTCTACGAGCATTCTGAGCAGATCTCCGGATTGATCAATGATTTGATCGGTCTGGTCTACCCATTTCAAGGATCTATTCAGGTCAAATGTTTCCCACAAAAGAAATCCACTCAATATAGAAGTAACAATAATCGGCGCCAGAATGACTCGGCGGAGTAATGATCTGAACTCAGGATATTTCAGCATGAACAATTACTCCTTTCCTGAAAAGTCCATTGCGTCAGTAAGATGGAACCTCTCAGCTGTGTGGCTTGGCTGCAACAGAGTCGACAAAGCAAATCACTTCTCCGGTTGTAGGTGGGGTCTTCACTGGATTCGCTCAAACATATTTGAGTGCGTCCGTGGAATCTGGATAACAGTATTCATCAGAATCACACAATCAAGCGCGAAGAATAGAGCAATATTGCTCACATTGATCGTCAAGGCTCAATCCAGTCGCAAATAGGGCATTTTTTTGAGCGACTCATTGGGATAGAGTACGACCTGTATTGAAGCCGGTTGAGCGAACTATTGATTCAAATTAAGTTGATTGATGCGATGGGCCTTAGGGGGTACGTGCGATCTTCCCAATCCCACCATTCTCCGTCATCTGTTGAGCTTCGCGAATTTGCGAAATATTCAGCCTCTCATTGATGGAAATTGAAAACAATTTCGTTTCGCATCATTAACTTCTGTGCAGAAACGACCAAACTAAATTTTTGCCATGCATAATCGACGCATAATGCAGAAGGAGTAATGGGTTCGCTTTTCAGCGAACCCGCTCCAGAGGCATTGATGGGAGGATGAGAGTGCAGGGGTATGCGGCTTGTTGCGGGATATTTGGAGGGGTGAGGAAATCTTGTTGTTGCGTGGAGTCGAACGTAGATGCCTCTGTGTATCGAAGATTACGAGACTCCCACTCTCTTGACTGTTCACTTTAGAACATTATCGCGAAATCAATTGACCATCTGAAAATCAGAGTCTTGCGCCATCCATGATCGACCTGCGGCAGCGGTCGATTGTGACCATACAGCGCGGGACACAATTCATAGGATGATACGTATGGATGAGATTTGCCTTGATGCGTCTATGTTCCAACTTAAGTGCGCGATGTAGGAGCAAATTACGATTCCCCGACAATGAGTTCAATGTAACCAACCGCAAAAGGAGAGATATGACGAAATTAAGCACACAAGACCAGGCAGACGGAAAAATTCACGAAGTTAAAGGCGCAGTCAAACAGAAGATCGGCAAGCTGACCGAAAATTCTGACCTTGAATCTGAGGGCCAGGCTGAGAAGATCTCCGGCAAAGCGCAACAGGTCCTCGGCAAGGTTGAAAAGGTTTTCGGTAATTAAACAAAATCACTAACCAACTCGAACGAGAAAGGTTAATTCAAAATGGAACAAGCAACATTCGAACACATGTGTCAACAGATAGACGATACAGCATACAAGGCAACTCAAGCGGCATCTGCTCTTACGGATGCACTTGAAAATAGCGTTATGGCAGTGCGTCGTGCGGCAAAACATGGAACAGAAGCCGCTGCAGAGTTTCTCTACGACACAAGGAAGCGCATTCAACGAAAGCCATTTGAAGCCGTTGCAGTCACATTCGCGGCCGGCATAATCGCAGGATCCGCGATCAGCTGGATCGCAAGACGAAGATAATTCGGGTGATGAAGAGATTGCTTGGACGAGGGCCCTCCACCTTGGGTCCTCTCTCTTGCAATGTCTATCACGAAGGCGTTGGACTGCTTGATTCCTCAATCAACAGGCGATGTAATTGTATGGCGGCGAAGGTGTGTAATTGTGAACCGTAAATATTCACTTATCTTACTTACAATCCAACGGTGACAGCTAAAGTAATAAACATCGAAAGACACACAGTGATATATCCATATTTTCATTGTGTTGGCACATGTTTGTGCCCATTTCCGACGATTCAGTCGACGATCGGCAAGTTGCGCTGTCTCGGACGTGAAAGATTGGTGCAATCAAGTTCTGCATCCTTTGCATCGGGCCCATCAACACAATCTTTGACAACTCAACTGTCCTTGTCATGCTCTTTCTTTTTAAATGCTGGGATCCATCCCGCATACCAATCTTTCAGTCGAGCTGGTTCGTCGACTCCATCATGACGCAGCTGATTTTTCATATCATCCGCACCAACAAAATTCCCTTCTTCCAGAGCCGCGCAAACTGGCCGCACTTAATCACAACATTTACAATCATTGCTCTTGGTGCGTGGTTGCAGTATTCGCCGCTGGCTCATTGCTGAAACTGGCGCATCTGCCAGCGATGTACTGGCTCATCCTACTCGTCACGCTCCATGCCTGCATATACCTGACATAGGAAGTTGAAGTATGGTGGCTGCAGATGAAATGCATCTAAAATCCAAATTATTACGGACGTAAATCTTAATTGAGGAGGCATTGAAATGCATTACGGAAATATGGAACGCCATCACACCGATCGTGTTGGCTGGCTGCGCGCAACCGTCCTCGGTGCAAACGACGGCATCTTGTCTACCTCCAGTCTTGTGCTCGGTGTTGCAGCCGCGCATGGTACTCACAGCAGCATTCTGATTGCTGGAACCGCGGGCCTGGTCGCCGGAGCCATGTCGATGGCCGCCGGTGAGTATGTCTCCGTTCACTCACAGGCAGACACTGAAAAAGCTGAACTGGCGCTTGAGCTTACAGAGCTCAAGACAGACAACAAAGGTGAACACAAGGAGCTGGCGGCAATTTACGTAGCACGCGGACTTGATCCAACTCTCGCGAAAGAGGTTGCACAGCAACTCATGGCCCATGACGCATTGGGAGCACATGCCCGTGACGAACTTGGAATCTCGGATAACTTCCGTGCGCGTCCCATACAGGCGGCATTGGCTTCCGCTGCCAGTTTCGCTATCGGCGCAGTCATGCCCCTTATTGTCACTGCAATCGTACCGGAAAGAACATTGATTCCAATCGTCGCTGGATCTTCACTGGCTTTACTCGCGCTACTGGGCGCACTCTCAGCACGTGCAGGCGGAGCAGGAATGATGGTCGGCGCAATGCGTGTTACATTCTGGGGCGGCTTGGCCATGGCGTTTACCGCAATCATCGGAAGGCTCTTTGGAGCTGTTGTATAAAAGAGTATTTCATCGCCATCGGCGATTCTATCCAGATTCAAACTTACGCTACAGTCAGGAAGATGCTGCTGAAGCCATAGAATCAACTGCGATGGCATGGAAGTGTGTTGAACAATATCCTGTGCACTCATCTTGATTGGTGCGCGCTTCCTGATGGAACTTTTATACCTGCCATGATAAAAGCAATGAATAGGGCTTTGCGGTTGGCGATTGAGTGAAGTGCAAAAAATGCTCCCTAGCCCACCACAGCCTGAAATTTTGGTTGCCTTGCGGGAATTGGCGTAGCCTGTAAGGAAGCACTTAAGTCTCTCTTCCCTTTTGAAATTGTCATCTCCACATCCTTTACAAGGTTCAAGTGGATTCACAAGATGCACCTGGAGAATTTTTGTACGCATGAGCGCCGGCCTTCCCATCGAACGGGAGATGCTTTACGGAGACTATCCTTTAGACCACGCGTATGACGAGATGCGTGAGCCGACGGGTGCTTTGCGTCCGCATTATCAGGCGCTGGCTGAGACACTCGCCAGTCTGCCAGCCGATGAGATGCAGCGCCGCAAGCAATCCGCTGATCTTTCATTCCTCACGCAGGGCATCACTTTCACTGTATACGGACGCGACGAGGGGACGGAGCGCATCTTCCCCTACGACATGTTGCCGCGACTCATCACAGCGCAGGAGTGGGATCACATTGAGCGTGGACTCACACAACGCATCACCGCACTCAATCTTTTTCTGCGTGATGTTTACTCGGACGCAAAGATTCTTGCGGACCGAGTGATTCCGCGTGAACTCGTTTACAGTTGCAAACACTACCGGCGCCAGATGCGCAGTTTGCAGGTTCCGCGCAATGTTTACATCGCCGTCGTCGGCTCTGATTTGCTGCGATTGAATACGGGCGAGTTTGTTGTTCTTGAAGACAATTTGCGTGTGCCATCGGGCGTCAGCTACATGCTCACAAATCGACGTGTAATGAAGCGCACCTTCCCTCAACTTTTCTCGAGTTACGGCGTGCGGCCCATTGAGCATTATCCTCAGATGTTACTGGCGACGCTGCGTTCGCTTGCTCCTGAAGGCCGCCCGGAACCGAATATTGTTTTGCTAACGCCAGGCGTTTTCAACTCGGCTTACTTTGAGCACACATATCTTGCGCGCCAGATGGGCATTGACCTTGTCGAAGGTCGCGACCTTGTCACACACGACAATATCGTTTACATGCGCACCACAGATGGGCTCAAACGCGTAGATGTGATCTATCGCCGCGTCGATGACGACTTCAGCGATCCGCTCGTTTTCCGTGCTGATTCGTCACTCGGGTGCGCAGGACTTTTTAACGCTTATCGCGCAGGCAATGTAACGGTGACGAACGCATTCGGCACCGGGCTCGCTGACGACAAAGCTGTTTACGCTTACGTGCCGAGAATGATTCGCTACTATCTTGACGAAGATCCGATTTTGCCCAATGTTGAGACCTTCCTGCTCAGTGAAGATACAGAGCGCAAGCATGTGCTTGCTAATCTCGATAAGCTCGTCGTCAAAGCCGTTGGCGAAAGTGGCGGATATGGGATGTTGATTGGACCCCACTCAACAGCGCAACAGCGCGAGGAATTTGCGCGTCAGATCGAAGCCAATCCGCGCAACTACATTGCACAGCCTACGCTCGATTTCTCACGCGCACCCTGTCTCATCGGCGATCGATTGGAGCCGCGTCACGTGGATCTGCGCCCCTACGTTCTTTTCGGCGACAAAGTCAACATTGTTCCTGGCGGTCTGACACGCGTTGCACTTGAGAAAGGCTCACTCGTCGTCAACTCATCTCAAGGTGGCGGAAGCAAAGACACATGGGTTCTGGAGTAGTTCATTTCGCAGTAGCGTTCAATTCTGAGTCAAGGAGAGTGCCGCAGATGCTATCGCGCGTTGCTGACAGCCTCTATTGGATGAGCCGCTACCTGGAGCGCGCGGAAAACACTGCGCGCCAGCTCGACGTCACGCTCCACATGATGCTTGATCCCGGCTCATCGAGCGCGGAGATGCGCTGGCAGCGGCTGGTTGCGTCGCTAGGCAAGCCGGCAGGGATGGAATGGAATGGCGATCTGGAGTCGATGGTGCGCAAGCTTATCTTTGATGGAGCGAGCCCCGCGTCCATTACTTACTGCATCAACGGCGCAAGAGAAAATGCTCGCCAGATCCGCGAAGAAATTTCGACTGAGCAGTGGCAGCGACTCAACCGGCTCTATCATCAGATTCACTCGCCGAATATACAAACCCAATTCAGCGCCAGCATCACGGATACGCTTGGCTCCGTGGTCGATGGCATTCATCTTTTTCAGGGAGTTGGCGATTCAACGATGATTCACGGCCAGGGTTGGCAGTTCATTCGTCTCGGCCGCTACCTGGAGCGCGCATACGCAACCGCGACGCTGCTTGAGGTCTATGGACCCGATCTTGGCCAGACGCATGATCGTGAGCACTCCGGCTATCAATATCTTGAGCTCGTTGGATTGCTGCGCTGCTGCACTTCATTCGAAGCTTACTGCCAGGTCTATACTGCCGATCTTGCACCGGATCGCATGCTGGAGTTTCTTTTGCTCAATCGCGATTTTCCACACGCCATTCGCTACTGCGTTGATACGATCCGTAATTCCATCGCATCCATCCAGCGAACCGGAGCTCGTCGCTCACCGGACGAACTCACTGCAGGCATTGGCCGCCTGCACGCGATGCTCGAGTTCACAACCATAGGCGAAATTATCTCCGGAGACACACCAGCTTTCCTGCACACCATCCGCGAGCAGTGCCTGCGGATTCACGAACACATCTACCGTTATTACGTTCACTATTCCATCCAGTCCGCGCTGGCAGTTTGACGGAGCACGCATGAACTTTTATTCAATCCGCCACCTTACCCGGTTTAGGTACTCCGCGCCCATCAGCGAAAGCATCATGGAGACGCGCATGCGCCCGCGCTCTGACACAAACCAGTACTGCCTCAACTTCACGCTCTCGGTGAGCCCGCGTTGCCGCGTCTTCAGCTATCGCGATCACCTCGGCAACAACATTCAGCATTTTGATATTCCCGGCGAGCACAGTCAGCTCGTCATCGTTGCCGAATCCATCGTTGAGCAGCAACCCATGCCGGATGTTCCGCAGTCTCTTGGACTTGAAGCCTGGAATGAGCTCGACGAGATGATTGATACCGGCGATTACTGGGAGATGCTGCTGCCTTCAACCTTTGCCGTTGAAACGCCCGCGCTCACATTGCTCGCCAGGCAACTGAATGTGATTCGCCGCGATGATCCGCTCGTACTTGTGCGCGAACTGAACCAGAAGCTCTTCGATTATTTTGATTACGAGCCGCACTCTACGCATGTGGATTCGCCCATCGACGTTGCCATCGTCAGCGGCAAAGGCGTCTGCCAGGATTTTGCGCACACCATGATCGCCTTGCTGCGCCATGTGCGTATTCCTGCGCGCTATGTCTCGGGCTATCTCTACCGCAGCCGTGAAGACACTGACCGCTCAACGCCGGATGCAACTCACGCATGGGTTGAAGCGCTGATTCCGCGCTTTGGCTGGGTTGGTTTTGATCCAACGAATAATTTGATAGCGCATCATCGCCACATTCGCACCGCAGTGGGGCGCGATTATGCTGACGTTCCACCGACTCATGGAATTTTCCGCGGCAATACTGTGAGCGAGCTTTATGTCGCCGTCCACGTTGAAGCCAGCGAAAACGCACCAGCACTCGATCGCAAGATGCCAATCCCGGAAGATTGGAGCGTGCTCGTTGAGCGTGCGCAACAACCACCAGCACCGAGCGTACCGTTCATCGACTTGCAGATGATGCAACAGCAACAACAGCAGCAATAACACCACCTGACAATCTCGAATGCTGAAATCTGCAAGCCTAAATTGTTGCGTACGGCTTCACACATCCATACATAAATGCCATCATCCGCTATTATTTTCCTTACAATAATGACGCAAACCAAACTTGGTGATTGCAATCACGTCTCACTTCATATCCACGCGCTAGGATAGGACTTGGGCCGTGCATGTAGGTTTGATGCATTGAGGAAGGAACTCAAAATGAATCTGGGATTTATCGAGAGCAAAACTTACGACGAGATTGCAGTAGGCGATATAGCAACCACAGAGCACGTCCACACGATGAATGATGCGATGGCCTTTGCCTCAATCTCAGGATTTAATTCAATGTTGAACTCAGACGAGATCATGGCGCGCGCAGGGGGCGTTCCTCCTACAGGGCCTAATATGTGGTGCGCTTCGCTGGTCTCAGGTCTCTTCAGCATGAATATTCCCGGCCCCGGTTGTACGTTGACAAACATCTCGCTTAATTTTTTTAATCGCATCCATGTTGGAGATCGCATCCTGGTCAAGGTTCAGGTGACGGCCAAGGATAAAACGACGAGAATTATCAGCTTTGATTGCAAAGCCAGTAATGGTGCTGGCATTCCAATCTTTTCCGGTACTGCACAGTTGCTGGCGCCCACCGAAAAACAGCGCTGGTCCACATTGCCTGTCCCGAATCTCATCGTGCAGGAGCCTTATCGTCGTTACAAGTTGCTCATTGCCCGAGCGACCGCAAGACCCGCCGTTAGAACTGCAATCGTATGGCCCTGTGACGAAGTTTCTCTCGGTGGCGCAATTCAGGCATTCACAGACAAGCTGATTGTTCCCGTGCTGGTTGGCGATGAAGCAAAAATCCTCACTCTCGCGGCAAACTTGCAACTAGATCTTAGCCAACTTCAGATTGTTGACTGTCCAGATACACGCTCCGCCGCCGCTAAGGGCGTTGAACTCGCGCGTAAGGGCGAAGTGCAGATGATTATGAAAGGCTCTCTGCACACCGACGAACTGATGAGCGCCGTTGTCTCGCGTGAAGGCGGTATGCGCACCGGCCGGCGCATCAGTCACGTTTTCGCTCTTGATGTTCCGGCTTACCATAAGACATTGTTTGTCACCGATGCGGCTGTCAATATTCAACCGGATTTGGAAACCAAAATCAGCATTCTGCAAAATGCGATCGATATGATGAACACCCTCGAGGTCGAAAATCCGAAGGTCGCGATACTCTCAGCTGTTGAATCCGTGAACCCTGCAATTCCCTC
>DAHXOQ010000005.1:0-316 GCA_027364815.1 Acidobacteriaceae bacterium
GTCAGGTCTGCCCTGGGCGGGAAACAGTACCCCGGGCAGCGGCTTTGCGGATACGGTCGGTCTCGGCGGCGGTTACACGAACCGTGCAGATAGAGCGCCGGGCGTGTCAATCAAATACACCCACGGTAAAAAAGATGCCAATGGCATTCCGACGTTGGTAACCAACAGCAATGGCGCATTTATACAACCGGTTGCTGCGTGGAATGGCGGCGCAAACCTTGGCTTTGGCAATACCGGCAGGGATGCAATCGTAGGTCCTGGACGCGTGAACTTCAACACGTCACTTTACAAGACCTTTGCCTTCAACGAGCGGTTC
>DAHXOQ010000005.1:326-15484 GCA_027364815.1 Acidobacteriaceae bacterium
CGCGCGGAAACTTACAACACGTTCAACCACACACAATTTGCAACCGGTGGCGCAGCCGGAAACGTAAACTTGAACGTCAGCAGCGGAACATTCGGTGAATATGGCGGCGCTGCAGATCCAAGAACCTGGCAGTTTGGCGGCAGATTTACTTTCTAACAGTGGTCTCCCTAAGGGGCAGCAGAGCATCACTGCTGCCCCCATTTTTTTACCAGAGCAATTACAAGATTCCAAGAGTCATCACGAACAATTAACATAGCCTAGGGGCAATCGCATTGAGAGGCGCACTACAGTTACGAATCGGATTGATATTTATACTTTGCTCGTATTGCGCATTGTGCTTGGGCCAATCAGTGACGGCGGCCAAACAAGAGCGCGAAAAAGCAATAACTCTTGAGCAGCAGGGTCAAAATACAGAAGCTGAAGCGGCATGGCGTTTATATCTGAAGGCACATCCATCAAATCCTGAACCTTATGCACATCTTGGACTTCTTGAAGCACGTGCGGAGCACTACAAGGAAGCCGTGTCATATTATCGCAAAGCGCTGGCGCTGAATCCTTCATTCCCGAGCCTGCGGCTCAATCTGGGTCTGGCGCTTTTCAAGGACGGCGAATTAAAGCAAGCCATTGAGGAATTCAATCCGCTGCTCAAGAATTCACCGCCTAATTCGCCAGATTTGCAAAGGCTGAATATTCTGCTGGGCATGGCTCACTATGGTCTGGGCGAGTATGCGGAGGCTGCTCCCTATTTGCAAGCGGCAGTTATGGCCGATCCGCAAAATTTATCGTTGCGACTGACACTTGCGCATAGTTGCCTGTGGTCCAAGCAATACCAATGCGTACTGGATGATTATCGCGAGATTTTGATTTTGAATGCGGAATCAGCAGAGGCAGACATGCTGGCCGGCGAGGCGCTTGATGAGCAGAAGGATTTTCCCGGCGCAATCAAGCAATTTCGCGCGGCCATAAAAGCGAATCCGAATGAACTGGATGTTCACTTTGGTCTTGGATATTTGCTATGGACTCAACGTCAATATGAGGAAGCCGCAAGCGAATTTCGACTTGAGATAGCGAATAATCCCAAGCAATATCAGGCACAGCTTTATCTGGCGGATTCACTGATGCAACTGAATCATCCGGAGCAAGCACTCCCGATACTGGAAAAAGTTGTGAAGGAAGCGCCGATGCTTTCGCTGGCGCATCTTGATCTTGGTGTTTTGTATATGGATGGGGGCCGTAATGAGGATGCACTGCGGGAGATGCAATTGGCAGCCAAACTGACCCCAGATGACGTGAATGTTCATTGGCGATTGGGAAGGTTGCTGAGAGCAATGGGACGAAAGGAAGAAGCGCAGGCGGAGTTCTCGAAGGCAAGCAGCATAGTCAAAACTGCAGATACTGCGCTCATCAACAAGATGTCTGGCCCCTCTGCCAACAATCAAGAGAAGCAAAGTCCGACAGCGCCAGCGCCGGGTAAATAGACATGCGTATAAATTTTTCTGTGTAATTTCAGGAAAATTCAGGGAAAGGTGGACGATGCAGGCGTTTCAGCCGTTTCTATAAGATGTTTGAATCAAAAGATGCTGATTCTATGGGGATATCGGTTGTATCAATCCCGTCTCTGACCACCACTTAAGAAGCAATAGAGTACAAGCAACATTTTAAAAAATTCACGAAAAATTGCAGAGACGTTTGGTTTACCTGGTCATTAGCCGCAGTTCTTACGAACGAAACTGTGCACAAAAAGAGCAGAGACTTGATACGGAAATGAAGCATAGACCAGACCAAATTGCGAACCAGTTGGGGGTAGAAGTAAGTGAAGGCCGATGGCTCATGAATAGGAACTATGCTGGTTGACGCCGAGCAGAGTGCAGGTTACTTCTGATGGTCGGATACCCATTTCGAGACTCTCTGCTTGACGTTCATGATTTCTGATGAAGTCAGCCTGGTGGCAACACGATCTCGAGCATTGATGGCTTCCTGTTGGCGTGAGCCATTTGCGGAGAGCGAGGCAAGATTCAGCCAGAAATAAGCTTCGACATAGTCCATCGGCACACCTTGTCCCGCGACATACATGGAGCCAAGATTGTATTGCGCGCGAGCCAGACCCTGCTCAGCCGCTTTTTTGTACCAGAGGGCGGCCTGGCCATAGTTCTGTTGCACGCCTTGACCATTGTCATATAGAAGTCCCAAATTAAATTGTGCAGAGCGGTTGCCTTGCTCTGCCGCTCTCAGGTACAAGTCCGCAGCTTGGGTGGCATCTTGCGGCACTCCCAATCCCTGCTCGTAAAATGTGCCGAGTTTGAACTGGGCTTCGGCGACTCCTTGAAGAGCTGCTTTGTGATACCACGCGGCTGCCTGCACAGAGTCTTGTGGTACGCCCGTGCCGTGCTCGAAGAATTGGCCGAGATTCAGTTGGGCCTGAGGATTGCCCTGCTCGGCAGCTCTGCGATACCAAAGTGCAGCTTGAGTGTAGTCCACATCTACGCCATCGCCCTGCATATAAGCCATTGCCACCTGATATTGAGCTTGAGCATCGCCCGCCTGAGCTTTGCCCATGAGCCTGGGGTCAATGCTTTTTACCTGCGCGCCGGCTTGATTGACAGACAAGGCCAATATGATTGTTGCAAAAATCCGCATCCAGTAAGCTTTCATAACGCGACTCCAAAGTACAAAGTACAACAGATAGGTTTAACATATTCTTGGCGGATTTGATTGTTTAACAAATTTTGAGAACAATCAGATGCGGCGAGATGTGTTATTACATCAACTCATGGGCGCACACGAGGGAGCTTCGAGTATGACCGTGATTCCTGAAAGATTTTCGGTTCAACCCCAAGAGCACCCTACGAATCAACTCACTCAGGCGGCTCTTCACGGCATTACTCGCGCGCTTGCTTCAGTAGGCCGGGCTTTCGTTTGCCTTGATCCATCCTTCAATATTCTGCATGCCTCAGAACTACTCGACTCGCTACTGGGAGCTGGAGCAGCGGTGGCAATGCGCGGCAGACCGGTGGAGGAGTTGTTGGGCGTGGACCTCTTTGGCCCGCGCGGGCCGTTGCGCCAGGCGCTGCTCAATGGACAAATGAGAGAGGGTTGGCGCGCCACAATCAAATTTGGCAGTTTTGCTCCCCGGCTCGCTTCCATCACACTTGCGCCGATGCTCACTGACAACTCGACGATTTGCGACCCAATGGTTCGATACCTGATTCTACTTCGTCCGGCTGAGGAGGAAGAGGCTTGCTCGGATGCGCCTGTCTTCTATGCGGATGCCGTGGCGTGCTCTCCGGCGATGCAGCGTATCTTCCGTTTGGTTGATACGCTGCAGCACAGCGACGCGACAGTACTGATTACCGGTGAGAGTGGCACGGGGAAGGAAGTTGTTGCGCGCGCCATCCACCAGAATTCGGCTTGCAGCAGTGGGCCCTTTGTTGCGGTCAACTGCGGCGCGCTTCCACCTGATCTTCTTGAATCGGAGCTCTTCGGTCATGTACGCGGAGCCTTTACGGGTGCAGTGCGAGATCGCATCGGGCGATTTGAACTGGCCACGAGCGGAACACTTTTTCTGGATGAGATCGGCGAGCTGCCACCGCAGTTGCAGGTCAAGTTGCTGCGCGTCGTGCAAGAGCACCAGTATGAACGGGTGGGGGAAAGCGTAACGCGCACCACCAACGCCCGCATTATTTCCGCGACAAATATTGATATGCGCGAGGCGCTGCGCATTGGTCAATTGCGCATGGATCTTTTTTACAGGTTATGTGTGGTGCCCATCGAATTGCCGCCCTTGCGCGAGCGCCGCGAAGACATTCCACCTTTGGCGATACATCTTCTCAATCGAGTTACGGCGCAGAAGGGCCTGGTGCGTAGAGTCTCGCCCCAGGCGATGCGAATGTTCCTCGATTACTCCTGGCCCGGCAACGTGCGCGAACTGGCGAATGTCATTGAATATGCTGTGGCTGTTGCGCGCATGGAGACAATCCTGCCGGACGATCTACCTGACGAGATCAAAGAGCCATCGCTTAGCTCAAATGTTGCAGGCTATGGCTCCACCGTGGAACGGCCTGTTGCACATGCGAACGACGCACCGAGCCATACTCTTCCCAATGCGATGGGACTTGATGCTGAGCGATTGCGTGAGGAGCTGGAAAAACATCACTGGAAGAAGGCAGAAACCGCTGCTGCGTTAGGCATTAGCCGCGTTACGCTATGGCGCAGGATGCGTGAGTTGCAACTGATTTAATTCCTTCAGTCGAAGTTGCATTATGTTTCAGCATGCAGCGATACGTTGCAACATAAAGCTACAACCGGTTGGGGTAAAATCTACAAACCATAGATATTAAACAGATTAATTTTGGCCTGTGAAGTGCTTATATGTTTCCCGGGTACCGTTCCTGTCGAGCCAAATGAGCGGCAGATTCCAGACGGATTCTCGGGGATAGATTCATGAAGAGTATGAAGATTCGTTGGAGCCAATCGCTTACAAGCCTTTTACTGACAATCTCGCTGATCATTCTTTGGCCCGTTGCCTTGCGTGCAACGGATGGTCACTTCTTGCATGGCGCCGGTCCAGTGAATGAGGCAATGGGGGGCGCAGATACAGGGCTCTGCCTCGATGCCACGGGCTCTATTGCATGGAACCCCGCCTGCACCGTGCGTATTGCAGGACGCCGCATTGAAATTCATGGCACACTTTTTGCACCGTGGCGCAGCCTCTCAAGCACGGTTGAGGCAAACGCATTTGGATCTGGAATGCCAGCAGGCACACTTTCCGGTACAACGGTCAGTCATCGGGATCTGTCTTTCATGCCTGGACTCTCGTATGTTTATCACCCGCAGGGCAGCAAGAACGCCTATCACCTGGCCATGCTGGCTATCAGCGGATTTGGCGTGAATTATGACCAGAACACAAATTTCTCGAATCCGATTTTGACCCCTCAGGCGCCGAATGGTTTCGGATTCGGGCGCATTCGCTCGAACTATATGCTGCTTGAAGTGCCGTTTGGAATGTCGCGGCTGGTCACTGAGAAGCTCGCAGTAGGATTTTCAGTAGCTCCGTCACTCTCAATGCTGCAAGTGATTCCGGCTCCGTTCTCCGTTCCGGTCACGGCGGGCAGCAGCATGCCCTACTATCTCTCAGCCGGTAACAATGCACCAGCACTTGGCTTTGGAATGAGTGTCGGGATGCAGTATCAGGCAAATCAGAAATTCGGTTTCGGAGTTTCCTATCACACGCCCGTATGGTTCCAGAACTTCAATTGGTATCGCAAGGACCTCACCGGAGTTTCTCACAAGTTGACCTTCAAGATGGATCTTCCCCAGATAATCAGCATGGGTGTTGGAATTTCTCCAAGCCCCAAAACCAAGATCGGCATCGACGCGCGCTGGTTCAACTACGCCAACACTGCCGGGTTCGATTCAGTCGGTTACAACCAATACGGAGCAGTCACAGGTTTCGGCTGGACAAACATCTGGGCGATTGGCGGCGGCATCCAACAGCTGGTTGCGCGCGGAACCAAGCTCATCGTCGGCTACAACTTCTCACAGAATCCGGTTCCAGCCAAGTACTCCTTCTTCAATTCACCGGCACCGGCGATTGTTCAAAATCATCTTTCAGGCGGATTGCGTCAGCAGTTGAACAAGACGTGGGAAGTCGACATCGCTTACTATCATGCCTTCCAGAATTCGATCACCGGTCCGTGGATCTCCGGGGCAGGTCCAATACCCGGCACCAGTGTCACCAGCAAAATGTCAGAAAACTCACTGACCATCGGCGTGGCAAGGAGTTTCTAGCTTCAGTTTGGATGGCTTTGCGCGTACTGCAACTGGGAAAAGGCGAGACAAATTGCAGTACGCGAATCGGGGAAATAAAAGTTCGTTATTGTAGTTGCGTAGTTACGCAAGTACGAGAATAAGGAGCAAGTGGTGGAGAAGAAAATTAACGATGCGTCCTGCCAATTGCTGGGCAGCTTCTTCACTATATTTGCCCATGCCACGCGGATGCGCATTCTGTGCGCGCTGCAGTATCAGCCAAGAACTGTAACCGAGATTGCCAACTATGCGGATCTCTCGATAACGAACACCTCGCAGCACTTACGGTTAATGAGAGATAGAGGTGCAGTGATATCGGAAAAGCAGGCGCAAAGCGTCTATTACCGGATTGCTGATCCGCGCTTTGCGCAAGCCATGCACATGATCCGTGAAGCATTGCAAGAACGTATGCAACAGGAAACTAACGATGTGGCCATACCAGCACGGCATCAAAAGACAACCAGAGTTCTACAACCCGCCTGAGACCGGCAGCACCGGTTTCAGAATTTCAGACAGGAGCAATTCAATGACAGAAGTACTTGAATCTTTAACAGCAGACAAAGTAATCGACGCACGTGGAACAGCATGTCCCGGCCCGCTCTTGGAGGCGAAGAAGGCGATAGGCGCGGTGAAGGTGGGGCAGACGATGGAGATCAAATCCAATGACAAGGGCTCACGGAAAGACATTTCTGCATGGGCGGGCAAGATGGGCCACGAGTTTCTCGGTTTGATCGAGGCCGAAGGTCATGATCGTATCTTCGTGCGTCGCAAGAAGTAGTTTTAGGAAACGTGAACGAAAGTGAGCCGTCCCATCCGGGCCGGTAGAACTTTCATTGTTTTTACAAATGAAAATGTCGAATGAGGATACGTATGAGCGAACCATTCGTTCCCAAGATACTGGTTTTAGCAACGGAGAAATGCGCCTACCCGGGCGCAGACGCAGTAGGCAAAGCGCACCAGGAGTATCCTTCCAATGTTTATATTCTGCGCGTGCTTTCGCCGGTGCTATTTCCAGAGGACTTCTACTTCAAAGCCTATGCGGAGGGGATCGACGGCATTCTCATTGCAGCCTGCGGATCCGATTGCCCCTATCATGGCGCCTATGACCGGTTGGCTGCACGCATCGACCAACTGACCTCCCAGATGAGTGCTGGGGGGCTGGGTTACGAACGCATCCGGCTGACGGCCATCTGCACGGTTTGCATCAAGGCATTTCTCAAAGAGGTTGCACTGCTCAGCGATCATCTGCAGCGTCTTGGCCCGGTGGACAGGAAATTGGCGGAAGAGTTGCGCCTTCAATCCGTGGGACGTCTTCAGGCTTCAGCACGCTTCCCACGACCAGAGGCAGCAATGCAGGGAGGAATGCGATGAATATGCAAATCGATTCAGAATACAGACCGGATGCAGTCGTTGTCGGAGGCGGGATCGCGGGTCTTCAGTCAGCCCTGGATCTGGCGGACCAGGGGCTGAAGGTGCTCATTGTCGAGCGCCAACCCAGCATTGGCGGGCACATGATCGCGCTGAGCAAGGTCTACCCTACATTAGATTGCGCAAGCTGCATAACGACGCCGAAGATGTCAGCGGCTGCGCATCACGAGAATATTACGATCCTCACCAACACTGAAGTTAAGGCGATTAAGTCAGCTGACGGAATGCACCGCGTTGAATTATTGCAGAAGCCAACGTATGTGAACTTCGACAAGTGCATCGGCTGCCGTCAGTGCGAGTACGCATGTGACTCGGAGTATCCGGATCCCTTCGAGCGGGGGCTGGGAACGGTTCGCGCGATAGCAGTTCCTTTTACGAATGCAATTCCACAGAAGGCGATTCTCGATGCCGAGCACTGCGGAACTTGCGGCACCTGCGCACGCGTCTGCCCGACCGATGCGATTGAATATGACCAACAACCGCGCAGCCTGACCATTCGTACCGATGCGGTGATTGTGGCATCAGGATTTCTGCTGAACGATATCCATTTGAAGCCGCAATACAACGCGCATCGAAACAAAAATATTATTGATTCGTTGACGCTGGAGCGGCTTCTGGCGCCACATGGGCCATATGGACGCGTTCTCCGCCCCTCTGATGGAAAGATTCCGACCTCAGTAGCATTTGTGCAGTGCGCGGGTTCACGCGATGAGTCCATTGGCGTTCCCTATTGCTCGCGGGTTTGCTGCATGTATGCGATCAAACAGGCGATGCTGCTTTCCGGATCGCTTCCGCTGGCTGATATCACTATCTACTACATGGACATTCGCGCCTTCGGAAAAGGATACGAGCAGTTCTATCAAAACGCCAAGGCGATGGGGATCAACTTTGCGCGCGGCAAGGTGGCGCGCATTGAGCCGGTCAGCAGTGGTGATCTGTCATTGCATGTTGAAAGCACCGAGGATGCGTTGAATCCGCTGCAAGAACATCGCCACGATCTTGTGGTGCTGGCACAGGGCATGATTCCCGGATGGAATCCCACAGTAGATACGCCTGTGACATGTGCGAGCGACGGCTTTGTAGAAACGCCGATGCTGACTGCTCCTACAATCACCAACGCACCAGGAATATTTGTAGCGGGAGCGGCAGCAGGCCCGAAGGACATCGTCGATACCATTGCGGAGGCCGGCGCTGCAGCGATGCAGGTGAGCCAGTACCTCTTCCAGAAGCGCTCACCTGTATTGGTTGGTTGAGCACTGAACAGGGGGGAAATTCAAGCAATGAATATGAAGAGGCAGGTTATGAGCGATCAAGAGAAGAAGCAGCAAGAACATGAGAAAGATCTGGCAGAGTTCGAGTGCGGAGAACCGGGGCGCGATGAAGAGGCACATGTCCAAAGACAGATCGAGATAGCGAAAGGACCGATGGAAACTTTGCACCTGAAGCCTGAAATCGCGCATGTGCACGATGGCGTGACACCGCAACTCAAGGTTGGCGTCTACATCTGTCGCTGCGGAGGAAACATCTCCGACGTGGTTGATGTCGAGAAAGTCGCCGAGACCGCGCGGCTCATCCCTGGCGTTTGTGTTGCCAAGGTGCATACCTTCGTCTGCTCAGATCCAGGGCAGCATCTTATCAGCGATGACATTCTTCAGGAGAATCTCGACCGCGTCGTCGTTGCGTCCTGCTCACCATTTCTTCATGAGCAGACTTTTCGCGGAGCAGTCTCCCGTGGAGGCATGAACCCTTATCTCTATGAGCATGTCAATATCCGCGAGCAGGCATCTTGGGCTCACAAGCATGATCCTGCAGGTGCCACTACTAAGGCGATCAGGATGGTGGCTGCTGCGGTCGGAAAGCTCAGACTCGCTCAACCACTCGACAAAATCAAGTTACCCAATCATCGCCGCGCACTCGTCATCGGTGGCGGCATCGCTGGTTTGAAGGCAGCGGCCGATCTGGCTGGACGCGGCATCAAAGTGCTTCTGGTCGAGATCGCCGACCAACTTGGTGGCCATCTGAATGAGCGCGGGCGCATCTATCCCAGCGAGCACGATGCGAGTGAATTTGTTTCGGCCCTGGTCACGCAAGTGCGCGCTTCATCCAACATCGAGATTCTGCTTTCAAGCAAGGTCAGCGCTGTCAGCGGATTCATAGGTAACTTCAAGATTGTCATTGAATCACTACGGAGTGATGGAAGCACTTCCAAGATGGATGAAACAGTGGGCGCAATCATCATGGCGACTGGATACAGACCATACATTCCGCAGAATGGCGAGTTCCTATATAAAGCAGAACCCTGTGTTCTGACTCTACCTGAGTTTATCCAACACATGCAATCGCTTTCCGGCGATGCAAAGCAGTTAACTTATTGCGGCCAGGCAATACGCAACATTGGATTTCTGCATTGTGTCGGCAGCCGTCAAATCGATGGTATTCACCAGCCCTCGCCGAACGGGGCACTGAATACATATTGCTCGCGTACTTGTTGCACGACCATCCTGCAGCAGGCTCTGGCCGTACGCAAGAGATTCCCTCATACCGGCGTCTTCGACTTCAACCAGGACATTCGCACGTATGGACGAGGCGAAGAAAACTATTACACACAGGCAAGCAGGCAGGGTGTTGTCTTCTTCCGCTACAACGGCGATGAGCCGCCCAGAGTGGAAGCTGCAACAGGCTCTCGCGGCAAGGATGGCGTACTGAGAATCATTGTGAAGGACGCGCTGACCTGGGGAGAGGAATTGGAAATTGGCGTCGATATGCTTGTGCTCGGCACGGGCATGATTCCTGGACAGATTACCGGGTTGATTGAAGCGATGAAGCTCGCAGTTGGCGAAGATGGATTCCTGCAGGAAGTGCATCCCAAGCTGCGGCCTGTTGAACTCGCAGTGAACGGCATACTCGTTGCCGGTACAGCACAGGCACCCATGAACGTTCACGAGACGCTGGCTGCGGCCGGCGCGGCTGCGGCGAAAGCCGCTGCCATGTTTGCCACAGAGGAAGTCGAATTGAATCCGTACGTCGCCGAAGTTGATCTTTCCCGCTGTAGCGGAGAGGCGCGGTGCGTAACGCAATGCGACTATGAAGGCGCGTTGAAGATGGTGCAGGTGGAAGTGGATGGCGTCATGGTTGACCGCGCAGAGGTCAATGCCGGACTGTGTGTCGGGTGCGGCGCTTGCGTCGCCGTTTGTCCGCATCGCGCCATCGATCTGAATGGCTGGCGGATTGACCAGTTTGAAGCAATGATTGAGGGGCTGGCTGCGGAGATTCCGCACCCTGAGTGCTCCTCTGAGCTGGTCAGCATTCAATAAAAATCAGAGCGCCCAACGGCACCAGAGAGGAAATAAAAACATGGCGTTGAAAACCCTCACCTCAGAACAAAAGCAAGCGCTCGCAATGCTGCGCGGATCGCTCGGCGGCATCAGCGAGGCGAAGCGAAGCGCGCAGAAGCATTTGGTCGCATCGCGAAAAGCGATTCAAAAACTCATCGAAACAAAACCACTCACGGTTCCGCAAATTGCCGAGGCCTTGAATATGTCCACGGACGAAACACTTTGGCATATTACCGGGATGCGCAAGTATGGCAACGTCATTGAAGCCGGAGAGGAGGACGACTATCCGCTTTACGCAGTGGTCGTTCTGGAAGAAAAGTCAGCAGCTGGTCACTAGGATTTGGAGAGGTATTTGTATGGCACGTACGGTCGACGTATCCCTTTTGCGAAAGATTAAACAGCACGGCGCTTGTGAAACACTGGATGTCAGCGCCTGCTTCAACTGCGGAAACTGTACCGCGGTGTGCCCACTGGCGCAAGACTCCACGGGCTTTCCAAGGCGCATGATCCGAATGGCGCAGGTCGGCATGGAGCCGGAGTTGCTCTCGAGTGAAGACCTTTGGCGCTGCTATGCCTGCGGCGAGTGTACGGAGACGTGCCCCCGTGAAGCTGACCCTGCCGAGTTCATGGCTGCCGCTCGCAGCTACGCGATTGCTCGCTACGATTTCACCGGCCTGGCACGACTTGCTGGAAGCTCGACATGGGGAAGCTTGCTCGTTTTTGCGCTCTTTTCCGTCCTTTTCAGTCTTCTGCTGATCAACAAAGAAAATCCCGGCGCGCAACTGCCAGTCTTCGATTTTCTGCCGGGATGGTGGATCCATGCGATCGGCGTGGTTCTCTTTTCCATCGTCGGACTCAGCGCCGTCTGCGGTCTTGGTTCCATGTTCTTCCGCTTCTGGATCGAGCGTCGACGTGAGGGTGTGAATCTGAGATGGAGTGCATTCCCTGGTGCCGTCGTGTCTGCTATCACCGAGGCCATTTTGCATCGCCGCTTTCGCGAGTGCGATTCAGAAGGGAACCCAACCCCGCATTCGACTGAGCCAATCTATCGCCAAATTTGGTTCATTCACGCTACTGTTATGGGCGGCTTTCTCGCCATGCTGCTCGCGACGAGCCTCGACTTTCTACTCAAGCCGATCGGATCTCCCGCGACTCCTTTGTATCCGATGCGCTTGCTGGGTGCAATCGGCGGCATCGTATGCCTCTACGGACTGAGTCTGGTTCTCCTACGCCGGTTAAAAGCAAAAGATGTTCCCTGGCGCAAGAGCTCATTTGCCGATTGGTTTTTTCCCGTGCTGCTTGCTGCCACGGTACTTACTGGCCTGGTTACGGAGATAGTTGTCTATCTACCGATGAACACAGTAGGACATGACATCTTCTTTGTCCACGTCGTACTGGCGATGGATCTGGTCGCGCTTTTCCCGCTTTCCAAATTTGCTCATGCCTTTTATCGCACGCTTGCGCTTGTTTTGTTTTCATGGCGTCATGCACCTGCCGCACAATCGGTTGTGGCCGACGCACAACTCTAGTATTTGATTCACTGCATCGAAAGGAAACATTTCATGTCCGACACAGTTATCGAAGGCGATATTCTGCAGGCTGTTCAACAATTGAAGGAGCGCGTCGATGCGCTTGAACTCTCCGCCGGAAATGACCGACTCTCAATCGGCCTCCTGAGTGGCAATCTCGATAATACGATTGCCGCTTTCATCATTGCACTCGGTGCGGTTGCATACGACATTGAGGTAGATATGTTTTTCACCTTCTGGGCAACGGCAGCACTGCGCGATCCAAAAAAATCTCCGCCCAAAAAGTTCATAGACAAGATGTTCGGCTGGATGCTGCCCCGCAGCTCTCATAATCTGCCGCTTTCGAAAATGCAGATGGGGGGCATCGGGCCAAAGATGATTCGCGCCGTCATGAACTCGCATGGCGTCAAATCTCTTGAGCAACTTATGAAGGAGGCTGGAGAGTTCGGCGTTCGAATTCACGTCTGCGAAATGTCCATGGGGGTCATGGGATTTAAAGAGGAAGAGATGATTGAGTACCCCGGGATCGATTATGTAGGCGTGGGAAGCTTTATCCAGATGATCAGTGAGTCAAAGCAGGTTATCTTTCTTTAGGCCATAAATGGCAGGCCCGACCAGCGCAATGGGCGGGCCTGCCATTTGTCTATCCTTGCGATCAGGAATTCCATGCACTTTACTGCAATAGCAACTGGTCAAGGGTATGGCTTTTCCCCGTGCCCTGACACTGTTTCTTTGTGCGCAGCTACACTCATAAGAGCTGATACAAAAAGTCGGGGCAAACCGATTGCCAGTGCTGATTTCTAAATTCATCATTTTTTATCACTACATCTGTTGCGTTGGCACAAGATTTCAGAGAAATATTTCTAATAAGGCAAGTTAATGCGTGACCAGCAAGGGGATGGATTGTGATTACTACATGAAAATCTTCCAACTTTTTATCTTTGACTAATGCTCGATATTCTTGCACTGAAGTTGAGTTGAGGCGAAGTAAAGTAGACGTTTGAGTGACAAATGCGTCATATTAATTTATTTAGATCGTAGACATCGTGATTTTATTGGCCTACCTTTAACTATCTTTTTACTGATAAGTTCGTCCAAGCAAAAACGCGGCAGTCTGAAGAGGCATTCAAACAGACAATAATCAGGCAACTACAACCTCATTTGTAATAGGCAAGTTGGAATTGGTGAGGAACGAACACAAACCCGAGATTGAAGTTGATTGCGATTCGCTGTTGCAAGCCGAATGCGGACACGGCCAGCGTTGGTATTCGCTGCGAAAATCGCAACTCTTAATTGCAATTTTTCTTGGACTCTATTTTTCGTTTGCCGTGCATGCACAGATATCCCCGGGTCCACTGGCGCGTGCGCATCAGAGTATGAATGGCTCATCGAACTGCATCAAGTGCCATGCAGTATCCATCCGGTCGCAGGCGTTTCGATGCACGGAGTGCCATAAGGAAATTGCTACGGAGATACAGCAACACAAGGGGCTTCACGCGACGTATCCGCAATCAGGGCCGCAGGATTCGAGTTGCGTCAAATGCCACTCAGACCACAATGGCGAGAATTTTGCATTGCTGCATTGGGATCCTTCAACGAAGGGGTTTGACCACGCGAAGACCGGGTATGTGCTGGACGGGAAGCACGTGAACGTTGGCTGCCGTAGTTGTCATACAGCACAGCATATAGGTGCAGCGGAGCGCGGATTGCTGCAAGGGAAAGATTTGAATCAGACGTGGATGGGGCTATCGGTGAGTTGTGTGAATTGCCACCAGGACAAGCACCAGGGACGGCTGGGAGAGAATTGTCTGCAATGCCATACGACGTCGGATTGGAAGTCGGCAAAGATTGACACGCAGAAATTCGATCACTCAAAGACGCGCTATCCTCTGACGGGGATGCACCAAACGACGCCGTGTGCGAAGTGCCATACGCCAGGCAGCGATGGACAGCCGCGATACACAGGATTGCAATTTACTGATTGCGCGTCGTGCCACAACGATGTGCACAAGGGTGAGTTCAAGAAGAGTTGCGATAGTTGCCACAGCACGAGTGGCTGGATGAAGACATCGTTTGTATCGACTTTTGATCACTCGAAGACGAAGTACCCGTTGCTGGGCAAGCATCGCGAAGTGAGTTGCCTGACGTGCCACAAATCGGGAGATTTCAAGAGTCCGATAGCGCATGCATTTTGCGCTGATTGCCATAAGCCGGATCCGCACGGTGGACAGTTTGCCAAGCGCGCTGATGGTGGCAAGTGCGAGAGCTGTCACACGGTGGACGGCTTCAAGCCGACGACGTACAAGGTGGCCGATCATGCGAAGACGGGATTTCCGTTGGTGATGCCGCATGCGAATGTGAAGTGCGAATCGTGCCACAAGCCTGCAGGCAAGCAGACGCTGTACAGGGTGAAGTTTGCGCGTTGCATTGATTGTCATGAGGATGTGCACAAGGGACAATTTGCGGGCGAGCCATGGCGGAACCGTTGCGAGCAATGCCATAACGGCAGCAGTTTCAAGAAGTCGACGATGACGCTGGTGCTTCATCAGAAGACGAAGTTTCCGTTAACGGGCGGGCACGTTGCAGTGGCTTGCAATGATTGCCACAAGCCGCTGGGCGGGTCAAAGATTCCGGTTTATCATTTTTCAGATTTGAGTTGCACGAGTTGTCATGATGATATTCATCATGGACAATTTGCCGATCGGATGAAGACACTCAACGCGCAGGGAAAACCGGCAGGATGCGAGGTGTGTCACTCGACGAAGGAGTGGAGCGATCTTACCAAGTTTGATCACGCAAAAACGAAATTTGTTCTGGAAGGCGCGCATCGAGCGGTTGTATGCATCGATTGCCACCGGCCGCCGAACATGGAACATACGATGCTTCATGTTGAATTCAGCAAGGCGTCCATGCGCTGCAGTGATTGCCATGAGAATCCGCATTCGGACCAGTTTGGAGCGCAAGCGAGCGATTGCGCCTCGTGTCACAACAGCACGAAGTGGAAACCATCGCTCTTTGATCATGAGAAGACTAGTTTCTCGCTCAAGGGCGGGCACCAGAA
>DAHXOQ010000005.1:15494-37918 GCA_027364815.1 Acidobacteriaceae bacterium
CCCAAAGATGCAGCTAATGCGAGCAACCGTGGGCTGTAATACGGCACGGACGCGCAAGGGCATGTATTTTTTTCATAACGAAAATGACTTACCTGCAATCGAAACTGTGATGTACTCCAAAAATGTCAAACATGTCATTTTCGATTATTTCCGCTTACTAAGAAAATTATTAATCGTCGATAAGGTGATATCTGCATTGCCTTTTGTTGCCGGGGTTGCTTGTAGTTGACTACTGATTTGGCTGACATTATGTTGAACGATTTTGCTTCATAACGCTTTCGAGTAGTCGTTTTTGGAGCTGTAACTTTTGTTGAGTGCCGGAGAGATCCATGGATTGGAAACGATGGCTGGTGGTGATTGGAGCTGGGATGCTGCCCTTGATGGCGGGCATCGCCGCGCAACAGCAGACAGGGGGGACGCAGGAGAGTCCGCGTGCCAAGGTGACCAATCCGCACGGAGCCATGACGATGCCGTGCCAGGATTGCCATACCAAGTTGAGTTGGAAGCCGATTCGCTCCATGCCCGAGTTCAAGCACGAAAGCACTGGGTATCCGTTGCGTGGCATGCACGAGAAGGTCGCGTGCATGAAGTGCCACACTAGTCTGAACTTCAAGAACGTAAGCAAGAACTGCGCGGATTGCCACGCGGATATTCACCGTGGCAAATTTGGCGCCAACTGCGCACAATGTCATACGGTAAAGGGTTGGCAAGTGTCGACCAGCGCAATCCAGAATCACGATAACCGCTTTCCACTGGTTGGCGCTCATGTCTTGGTAGAGTGTGAGCAGTGTCACACGAACGAGGCTGTGGGTCAGTTTGTAGGACTCTCAACGGCATGTTACACGTGCCATCAAAAGGATTATCAGACTCCCGTCATCAACCATGTGACTGCGAAATTTCCCACTACCTGTGATACTTGCCACTCGATGGACAACTGGTTGAACGCCAAGTTCAACCATCAGACGGGACCATTTCCACTGACTGGAGCGCACCTGACGGTTCCATGCGCCAGTTGCCACATCAACAACAACTACACGACGATACCAACTGCATGTTCTGGTTGCCACATGCCGGCCTACAACTCCACGACGAATCCTCCACATTTGACCTCGGGTCTGCCAACCACCTGCGAGGTCTGCCACTCGACCACGGCCTGGATTCCGGCGTCATTCAATCACAACAACACCAAGTTTCCATTGACGGGTGCGCACGTAACCACGCCTTGTGCGACCTGCCACGTCAACAATAACTACACCACATTGCCGACAGCTTGCTCTGGGTGCCACATGCCGGCATATAACTCCACGACGAATCCTCCACATCTGACCTCGGGTCTGCCCACCACGTGCGAGGTCTGCCACTCGACCACGGCCTGGATTCCAGCCTCATTCAATCACAACGCCACGAAGTTTCCGTTGACTGGGGCGCACGTAACCACGCCTTGCGCGAGTTGCCATGTGAACAATAATTACACGACCCTACCCACGGATTGCTACTCGTGTCATGTGGTTCAGTTCAACGGCACTACGAATCCGAATCACATCACGTCAGGATTCCCGACGGATTGCACGGTTTGCCACTCGACCACAGCTTGGATACCAGCCACATTCAATCACAACAACACGAAGTTTCCGTTGACAGGTGCGCATGTAACCACGCCCTGCTCAAGCTGCCATGTGAATAACAACTACACAACGCTGCCTACGGATTGCTACTCATGCCATGTGACGCAATATAACAGTACGACAAATCCACCCCACGCGAGCTCGGGAATACCGACAACGTGCAATGTGTGTCACTCGACGACGGCGTGGAGTCCAGCGACATTCAATCACAACAACACGCCGTTTCCTTTGACGGGAGCACATGTGACTGTGGCCTGCAATTTGTGCCACATCAACAACGTGTATGTGGGGACGCCGACAGATTGCTACTCATGTCATGCGACGCAATACAACACGACGACCAACCCCAATCACATCACAGCAGGCTTCCCGACAACGTGCGCAGTTTGTCACAACACTACATCGTGGCTGGGTGCAACATTTAACCACACGTGGTTCCCAACGAATCATGGCGGAGCCAACGGAGTATGCGCCACATGCCATACGAACTCAAACGACTACACAGTATTCACATGCACGAACTGCCATAGCAAGTCATCAACTGACAGTAAACATAGCGGAGTACAGGGTTATGTCTACAACAGTATCAATTGCTACGCTTGCCACGCGTCAGGAGGAGGTGGCGGATAGATGAGAAAACTACTCCTTACACTGGTTGTAATTGTTTCCGCGAATTGTGATGGTCAACAAGCAGCTATGCAACAGAGTGCAACAGCACCGACACGCACAGAGTTTCATATCAGATATATCAACGGGACAAATCTGTATATTGACGCGGGCCGGAATGCGGATCTGTCTGAAGGAATGCAATTAGTTCTGAAGCAAGCGACAAACAAGCTTGAGGCAGACAAAGAAAATGCAGCGCTGGAGCCTGGTGTGATTGCAAGGGTCAAGGTTGTTTCTGTGGCAACAACTTCTGCGGTTTGCGAGATTGAGTCCACGACGAGGGAGCTTACAGACAAGGATGTGTTATCGCTGCCAAATGCCGAAGTAGAAAAAATTGTGGAGAAGCACACACTGGGGAACACGCGTGTTTATCCGATGATTTTAAGTTTCACTACGGGCGATCCACTTGATGAAGAGATACGCGACGCAGTACCGCAACCAGCGATTCCGGAAATCAATCAGTCACGGGGGCGTATTGGCTTTGACATGAGCATGATCCAGGGGCTTGGGCAGGGTGCATCGCGTTCCGCGGAATATGGTCTTGTATTGCGTGCCGATATTTCACGCATTCACGGAACCTACTGGAATCTGAATGGCTACTGGCGTGGTGCTTTGATGACCGGAGCCACAACTTCGCAACCCACGATGCAGGATCTAATGAACCGAACTTATCAGATGAGCTTGACATATGTGAATCCGCACTCACACTGGACAGCGGGCGTTGGGCGTCTTTATATTCCGTGGGCGAACAGTCTTGAGGTGATTGACGGCGGCTATGTTGCACGTAAACTGACAGACAGCACAACGACGGGATTGTTTTTTGGTTCAACACCGGACCCTACCGCCTGGAACTATAATCCGCAGCAAGAGATTGGCGGAGCTTTCTTTAATGTGCATGGTGGCAGCTTTGACAAACTTTACTACACGAGCACAACTGGTTTTGGCATGAATATGCTGAGCTGGAACATCAACAGACCCTTTGTTTTTACAGAGAACGATATCTCGTACAAGCACAATTTTTCCATCTATCACTCGATGCAGATTGACCAGCCGACCGCGAACCCAACGATGCCGGCATTGAAATGGGGGCTTGGGCAGAGCTTGCTGACGATTCGTTACCAAGTAGTGCCGCGAGTAACGCTGGATCTCAATCACACATACTTTCGTGACGTGCCGACATATTCATCAACGCTATTGGGTACGGGGCTACTGGACCAGTATCTCTTCCAGGGGATCAGCGGCGGCGCTCGCATTGAGTTTCCATATCATTTATCAGGATACTTCACACTTGGCAACAGCAGCACCTCAACTGACAAATCCAGTTCGTTGAACATGATGTTTGGCGCTTCTGTATCGAATATCTGGAAGACAGGGATGCGCGCTGACGTGAGCTACTCAAAATTCAGCAGTTCATTTGCAACTGGAAATTATCGTACAGTCACAGTTTCAAGAAATGTGGGCGAGAAATTTATGCTGGATTTGCAGGGAGGGCAGCAGACTTATTCTTCGACCCTTTCGAGCAACTCGGGCAATTATTTTGCGAACATCATGGTTGAAGCTAATTTGGGTGCGCGTTATTTTTTTCAGAATGCATTCACGACTCAATTAGGCGGGACACAGAATTACAACCAGTGGACGAGCACGTTTGGGATACGATTTGATAATCGGGCGATGGCGCGGAGGGCAGCGCATGCGAATCATCCATAAGATGCGTGCAGTTGCGCTGCTGCTTGTCAGTGTTTGTGCCTGGGCGCATGGCCAAGCTCCAGCAACAGATCGGGCGCAGCAGCAGGTTGTCACATACCTGGCCAAACTTGCAGACTTGCACTGCACCGAGTCGGTGTTGCAGGAGAAGCTCTCAGGGAATGGCCATGTAATGGCATCGGAGCGGAGCAAATTTGATTACCTTATTATGATGCAGGGCAATGGTGATGATTTTCAGTTGGTAGAGTCGCGCATTGAATCTACCAGTGCGCAGCACAAGCCATTGCCTATGCTAGTGACAAATGGATTCTCATCTCTGTTGTTGATTTTTCATCCATATTACCGCGATAGTTTTCAGTTTGAACCGGGCGGGGATGACCTCATTGATGGCCAGCCCACTACGAAGGTAAATTTTGTGCACATTGCGGGCAAGCGCACACTTGCGGCACTGGCTTTGCGTGGCCGCGAGTATCCGCTTGAGTTTCGAGGAACAGCGTGGCTCGACAAGCAGAGCGGTCAAGTTGTCCGTATCGATGCCGGCCTACTACATGAGATGGGGGACGTTGGGTTACGCACGCTTACAATTCACGTTGAATACAAACCTACGCGGTTGGGCAGCAGCACCGAGAAGATGATACTTCCTACGCTTGCAGTTGTAGATGTGGAAACGCCAAAGCAGCATTGGCGGAATACGCACGTATTTAGCGCATACAAATCATTTTCAGCTGATGCGGAGCAGGATCCGAACGTAAAAGTACATCCCGACAAATCAAAATCGTCAGAGAGCAATCAGGGATCAGAAAAAAATACGCTGCCAAAGGAGACGCAATAATTATGTCGATTCTTCAGATGCAGGTTCCTGCAGCTACCCTCGTCAAGAAGAACAAGGAACGTGGCCACATGATACGCGTTCGTATTGCGGCTGTCTCGGCGCTGGCACTCCTTGTAACGCTGGCAGTCTATGGCGCCAACTATTACTTGCTACCAATGGAAGAGCGCCCTTTCTCGGATAAGCACGCTTTGCTGAAGCCGAGCGGCAGCATTGGACTCAAGCTTGGATTTCTTGGCACATTTTTGCTTTGCATCATTTTTCTTTATGCGTTCAGGAAGATAATTCCGTGGCTGGGTCGCATCGGGACAGCGCGTCACTGGATGGATTTTCACGTCATTGCGGGCGCCTCCGCGCCTATTGTGATTGCCTTCCATGCGTCGTTCAAATTTCAGGGGATAGCGGGGATTGCCTTCTGGATTATGCTCGCTGTTGCGCTCAGTGGCATCATTGGCCGCTATCTCTACTCGCAAATTCCGCGCTCATTGAATGCTGCGGAACTTTCACTGGGGGAATTGCAGGCGAACGAACTAGAACTCACAAACGCACTGCTTGATCAATCCATCTACTCCAGCGATCAGCTCAAAGGAGTGCTCAATGTTCCATCGCCGGAACACATTCGCAGCATTGGGCCTTTGCTTGCTCTTGGTGAGATGCTCTTGCTCGATCTGCGACTTCCGTTTCAGATTGCAGCGCTGCGTCGCGCCTCTTATAAATTCGGATTGGATCCGTTTTCCTTAGGTGGATTTCTTCGCAGCGCAAATGCTGATGTTGAGCACGTGGTTCATCTGGTTAGGCAAAAAGCATCGCTCTCCAGGCGCATTCTTTTTCTCAACCACACACAGCGTGTCTTTCATCTTTGGCATGTTGTGCACCGCCCCTTCAGCTATGCATTTGCCGTGTTGGCGGTCATGCACATTTTTGTTGTGTTCGGGCTTGGATTTATGACAGCGGGGACGCAATAACGAATGGAAACACTTTTTTCCTGGATCATCGCCGGTGCAGTGCTGCTCTTCTTTGTCGTACCTTATTGGCTGGCCAACAAACGCAAGGAAGCCAAGGCACGCGCTGCAAAGGCACGCGGTCCGATGTTCTCTGATGGACCACGTGCTCAGCATCCGCAGATTCAGGCAGACTACTGTATCGGATGCGGCGCCTGCGTTGCAGCATGTCCTGAAGGAGACGTGCTGGCGCTGATCAACGGCAAGGCTTCAATTCTAAACGCGCACAAATGTATTGGACACAGCCTCTGCGCTGAAGAGTGTCCGGTGGGCGCAATTACCATGGTGATGGCTACTGCCAGCGCGAAGCTTGATCTGCCATACATCTCTGCGGAGATGGAGAGCAGCATTTCAAATCTTTTCATTGCAGGTGAACTCGGCGGACTCGCGCTCATAAAAAATGCTGTCAATCAAGGACGCGATAGTGTTGATGCCATTGCGAGTCGCATCAGCGCGCTGCGCAATGGCGCATCGGATGCTGATGTATACGATGTGCTGATTGTTGGTGCAGGTCCTGCAGGCATCAGCGCCAGCCTGCGCGCGGCTGAACACGGTCTGAAAGCCATTACACTGGAACGCGAAGAAATTGGCGGTACGGTAGTCAAGTACCCTCGTCAAAAACTGGTGATGACCAGTCCGGTTGAGTTCCCGCTCTATGGACAATTTCGCAAAACCACACTCACCAAAGAAGAGTTGCTGGCATTCTGGGAGAAGGTGATGAGGCGAGCGGATTTGAATATCCGTACGGGCGAGAGCGTTGAAACAGTGCACAAAGAAGCGGACAATCTTTTTCACGTCAAGACTCAAAATAATATTTTCCGCGCGCATACTGTTGTACTCGCACAGGGCCGTGCTGGAACTCCACGCAAATTGGGCGTTAAGGGCGAGGAACTGCCGCACGTGCTCTATCGCCTGATTGAAGCGGATCACTATACCAATCAGAACATTCTCATAGTCGGTGGCGGTGACAGCGCGGTTGAAGCTGCTATGGGACTTGCACGCCAGCAAGGTAATCATGTCACTCTCTCCTATCGCCGTGGAGAATTTTCGCGTCTCAAGGATCGCAACGCCAAGCGCATTGACGAACATATGCGCACTGGCAAGCTCGAAGTTATTTTCAACTCAATGCCGACGGAGTTTTCAATAGGTAAAACCATCATGGAGACAGAAAACTCATTCCGCGAAATTCCGAGTGATTTTGTCTGGATTTTTGCTGGAGGAACACCTCCAACAGAATTTCTGAAGTCGGTGGGAATCGCATTTGGCTCGAACGCTACTAAGTGACCACAGCTCAGTCTGCAGATTTCTATGGGTCGACTTGGAAGGAGTGTTGATCATAAACCTGGAGAATTCCATGAAAATTTAGTAAAGGTGGTCGACTCAGTCGATTTTGCCGTTTCTGCATGATGTTAAACCAATAATATGTTGGCTTAATAGGAATATGAGTTGCTTGAAAGCCGTTCCTGGTCGCCACTACGACTCCTATACTTATTAGGACCGCGCATACAGGGATTGCTGTTGGTCAGTGGTAGAGCGCGCCGCGCGAAAAGGCCTACTGGCCAGTGAGGCGAGATTGGTATTGGCCTGTTCTTCGCAGCTACTCGTCAATCGTAAATTTCTAAAGTTGTTCAAATTGAAGCCAATTTACAAAAAATGGCTTACGGATGGTTCGGTTGAAGTTGCGAAAGAGTGAATTCTGTTGAATGGGGCAATGTAATTTGCGTCCGATCAAACTTTAAGAATGTTTTTTTTATATTTAAGAGGTTAGTTTGAAGCTTTGAGGCATGACCTGTGCTTGAAGCATAAAATCGATATATGAACGCTAGAGAGTTTGTGATTGTTGAAGCAGGGCTAAGTGGTTTGACAGTTGATATGCGGCTCTCCCAACACCAGCAATGATGCGGTCATTCATGCAGACTTTGATTATGCGGCGGCGAAGCCGATGACGGCGGTTGAACAATCATGAGTCAAGAAACTTTATCGAATCGAATGAACAAGGCGCGGACTGCGCAGGTGCTTTGGGCTCAGCGCAGCGTTGCCGCGCGCTCAGGAGAATTGGCGAGGTTGCGAGTGCTCATCGCCCGACAGACGCAGCATATCTCCGAGGTGATTTGCGAGGAGTGCGGCAAAGTACCACTGGATGCATTGGCCGGCGAGATTTTGGTGACTCTTGAGCAAATGCGCTACTACGAAAGAAATGCCTGCCGCTTGCTTCAAGAGAAGCAAGTGGGTAAACCTGGAATTTTATATCTGGGCACAAGATTCAGCGAGATATATGAAGCGCATGGCGTGGTGCTGATTTATGCGCCGTCGAACTATCCTTTTCAACTTTCTGTTGTGCCGATGATTTCCGCACTGCTTGCCGGCAATGCAGTGATTCTGAAATGTTCTGAAAGAACTCCACATGTGGCAAGCCTGATTGAGAGTTTATGCAGGGAAGCCGAACTTCCAGAAGGAATTGTTCAGGTTGCCTGCGAGCCTCCCGAGATTAGCGCAGGATATCTTGATGCGGGACCGGATATGGTTTTCTTTACAGGGAGCAGTGAGCATGGGCGCAAAGTAGGCAGGCGTGCAGCGGAGTTGATGATTCCTGCAGTGCTTGAATTAGGTGGGAAGGATGCGGCGCTAGTCTTTGCCGATTGCAGAATTGAACGGACGCTTGAAGGCGTTGCGTATGGAGCCTTCTCAAATGCAGGACAGGTTTGCGTTGGAATCAAGCGGCTTTACCTGGAGCAATTCATCTACAAGAGTTTTTTGGACAAATTCATTGAACGGGCGCGAAAGTTACGCGTTGGCTCATCGGCAGATTCAGATTTTGGTCCGCTGCCTGATGGCCCGGGTTTGGATCTGCTCAGATCGCAAGTTGAGGATGCTGTCCATCGAGGCGCAACGCTGCATCTGCCGGAGAACGGGGTGATCGATGGCGGTTCGCCGATCATTCTCAGCGAAGTGACCGCAGATGCGCGATTGATGGTTGAGGAGACATTTGGCCCGGTGGTTTGCGTGCTGCCGTTTAAAAATGAAGACGAGGCTGTAGCCCTGGCCAACTCGTCAGTGTTTGCGTTGAGTGCGAGTGTGTGGACGGGTAACCGTGAACGGGGAAGACGCGTTGCACGGAGATTGAATGCAGGCACATGCGCAGTCAATGACGTGATCCGAAATATCGCGAATCCTTACGCATCGTTTGGAGGCAATCAACAAAGTGGGCATGGGCGCTACCATGGCCCTCAAGGGCTCTATGCTTTTTCACGCATCAAGAGTTTGATGATTGCCAGTGATCGAATCAAACGCGAAGTGAATTGGTTTCCTTTTACGCGCAAGACATTTGAAGTCTTGCGAAAATTGCTTGTCTTTCGACACGGCATGAAGGGCGTGATTGGTTGGTTGGGACGCATTCTCTTCATAGTGCTTCTCTGCACCCAGATCACGAATGCAGCGGTGCCACAGGCAGCGCATATGGCACACTTGAAGATTCTGGTGACTCCTCCTGCGAATACACTTGGTGAGATCGCTTATCTTGTGTTTTCTATGCCAGATGGATTTCCCAACAACAAGTCGCTCGCTTATCGAGGTGGATTTGTTCCGGCACTTCAGCCGGGTAACGTGGTTCCTATTGATGCGGGCGAACTACCTCCTGGCCAGTATGCGGTCAGCGTCTATCAGGACTTGAATGGAAATCACAAACTGGACATGGGATTGATGGGTATTCCGAAGGAGCCGCTAGGTGCATCCAATAATCCCAAACCACATTTTGGCCCGCCCATCTTCAAAGAGTGCGCATTTAACGTGGGCGAGACGGATACAACGATATCAATACGGTTGGTTTACTGAAGGATGAATTTGATGAAGACGAATAAAAAAGTTGTAGTAATAGGATCTGGGCTGGGCGGAATGTCCGCAGCCATCCTGCTAGCGAAGAGCGGCTTTGATGTAACTTTGCTTGAAAAGAACAACCATCTTGGCGGCAAGCTCAATATTCATGAGGAAAGAGGTTTCAAGTTTGACTTGGGCCCTTCGATATTTACACTTCCACAGATTTTTCGTCCGATTTTTGAAGGAGATGGCAAGCGGCTTGAGGATTACATCTCACTTGAGCGAGTTGATCCTCAGTGGCGCAATTTCTTTGATGATGGTACTGTACTCAATCTATATGAAGATAAAGAACGCATGCGTGCTGAGCTGGCGCCGTTTGGTGCGGGGACGTTTGAAGAATATGAGCGATTCCTGGATTATTCCCGCATGCAATATGAGATTGTAGAGCGCGGCTATCTGAGACAGGGGTTTGACACATTCTGGCAATTCATCAAGTTTTATAGCGGCAAGGATGCACACAATCTGGATTATCTTCGCTCGATGTCTTCAAGTATTTATCGGCGCGTGAAGAACAAATACTTGCGGGACACGTTTGAGTACTTTATCAAGTATGTGGGCTCGTCAGCTTCCGACTCTCCAGCGTTCATGAACTTGATGCCAAATATCCAGTTGGAGTTTGGGCTCTGGTATGTTGGCGGCGGCCTCTATCAGTTGGCGCGCGCGTATGAAAGACGGCTGCAGGAGGTGGGAGTCGAGGTCCGCCTCGGTCACAAGGTTCTAACGATTCAGAAGAACACAAAGACGGTGACGGGCGTGCTGGCAACGACACCTGATGGCGCAGAGCAGAAATTCGATGCCGATTTTGTGGTCTCGAATATGGAAGTGATTCCTGCGACGCAAAATCTACTCAATGAGCCGGAGAGGGTGGTGCGCAAGCTTCAACGCTTTGAGCCGTCGTGCTCGGGGATTGTGTTGCACCTGGGGTTGGATCGCATCTACCCGCAGCTGGCGCACCATAATTTCTTTTATTCGAAAGATCAGCATGCTCACTTTCACCGTGTGTTTCGTGAAAAAAAGCTGCCTGACGATCCAACGATTTACCTGGTTGCGCCAACTCGCACCGATCCATCACAGGCTCCGGTAGGCTGCGACAACATCAAGATACTGCCGCACATACCATATATCAACAAGAAGAATCCGTTTACGCGGGAAGACTACCTGGAGCTCAAGGAACTTTGCCTGGACAAACTCGAGCGAATGGGGCTAACCGATCTACGCAAGCACATTGTGGTTGAAGACTTCTGGACGCCGTTTGATATAGAGGAGCGATACGCATCGAATTGCGGATCAATCTATGGCGTAGTTTGCGACCGGAGAAAGAACTTTGCTTTCAAGGCACCTAAGCGGAGCCCGCAATACAGCAATCTATTTTTTGTCGGTGGCAGTGTGAATCCTGGCGGTGGCATGCCGATGGTGACACTGAGCGGCCAGCATGTTGCGCGCATGATCAGAGAACAAAATGAGGCTGAACGCAGATGATCTGGTTGTTTTTGATTTGCTGCGCAGGACTGCCGCTTGCATTCATGCTGATGTGGCGAGTGCCTCATTGCAGCGCGGCAAAGAGCAATTCAGAGCACAAGATTTCCATTATTATTCCTGCGCGGAATGAAGAACGGAACCTGCCTATATTGCTCGGGTCGCTACAGGAATCGAAGGCACAACCAGACGAAGTGATTGTAGTCGACGATGCGTCTCAGGATCTAACTGCAGCTGTGGCGCGATCATTCGATGCCAAGGTTGTGTCGTCCGAAGAGTTGCCCGCAGGTTGGACTGGCAAGACCTGGGCCTGTCAGCAGGGCGCAAATCATGCAAAGGGAGAGGTGCTGTTCTTTCTTGATGCTGACACCTATTTTGCGAATGGTGGGTACGAGAAGCTTGCTTCGTATTATGGGGCACGCAACAAGAGTGGAACTGTTCTGTCATTGCTGCCCTATCACATCATGGAAAAGCCCTATGAAGAACTCTCAATTTTCTTCAACCTTCTGATGGCAATGGGCGCCGGTGGATTTGGAATGATTGGGAAAGCGAAGCTCTTTGGGCAGTCCCTGCTCATTTCTAGGGAAAGTTATAACGCAAGTGGGGGACACAGCAGTGTGCGCCGGTCCATCCTTGAGAACCTTGCGATTTCTTCACGTATCAATGCAATTGGCGGAAGATGCGAGTGTATTGGTGGGCGCGGAGTGCTTAACTTCAGAATGTTTCCCGATGGTTTCGCTCAGCTTCAGGAGGGCTGGTCAAAAGCGTTCGTTGATGGGGCAGCTGCATCGGAACCTGCACTGCTTGCCACATCGATACTTTGGCTTTCCACGCTGATAGGCACTTTTCTTCTGTTTGTTCTTGCGCCCTGGCCGTGGCGCGGTTATTTTGCCTTGCTCTACATTTGTTTTGCGATCCAGTTGTGTTGGTTGGCGCGGCAGATAGGCAACTATCGATTGCTTACGTGCATTTTTTATCCTGTTCCATTGTTGTTTTATTTTGTGATCTTCGCGCAATCTATTTACCGCCGTGCATTCAAGATTCAAGTCAAGTGGCGTGGACGGAAGCTATGACAGCACTAATTTGGACGTTGAACATCATAGGCTGGCCTATCATACATATTCTGGTTGCAAAGATAGCAATCAGCCTGCCGATGAGTTACTTTGCCAACGACAACTTTCTTTTGAGAAGACGATCCTGGGAGATGGACGGTGAGTTGTACAAGAAGTGGTTCAGGATCAAACGATGGAAATCCCTTTTGCCGGATGGAGCTCCATGGATGGGAGGCATTGCAAAAAAGCACTTAGAAAGTCGCGAGAGCAGCTATATCAAAATGTTTCTGGTGGAGACACGCCGCGCCGAGATGGCTCACTGGTGCATGATCTTATTTTTACCGATTTTTTTCACCTGGAATCCGCCGTGGGCGTGCTGGTTGATGGCTTTGTATGCAGTTGCCGCAAATATACCTTGTATACTGGCCCAACGCTACAACAGGCTGGTGATGGTGCGGATGATGAGACGAATGTCAACGCGTTAATCCAGAAGCTATAATATTTCTCCAGTTGAAAGCTTGATTACAAAATGTGAGATTATGCGCACTCAGTTTTTTGTATTGCTTCTGGCAGCAATGCCTTTCAACATTCCAGCGAATATAAAGTGATGAAACGGAAGCACGGTGTACCAATAGGCTCGACCGAACAATCCTAATGGATCAAATGTGGCTGTCTGCCGAATGACTGAGCCAGCAGAATCTGCTACCACTTCGAATTCAAGATTTGCACGGCCCGGTAGCTTCATCTCTGCGACTAGACGCAGGCAGTGATTGGGAGTAATGGCTACAACACGCCAGCAGTCCAAGATATCACCGACATTCAAGCTATCTGGATCGTTTCGTCCTCGTCTCATGCCGACTCCTCCGACCAGATTGTCCATCCATCCACGGAGTATCCATAACCAATTCGCGTAATACCAGCCGGACTTGCCACCAATTCTGCGGATGGGATTGAAAGCTTCCTCCGGCGACGCGCTGACATGAATTGTTCTGGAGTCGATTTTCAGATGCCGCCTGTCCGCGTTGATGGCGGTAGCAATCGCATTCCTGAATCCGCAAGGTTGAATGTTGAACTCCCTCAACACAGAGTCATCGTTCACAACTGTTGAGTGGCGAATACTGTCAATCAACTTGCGGCCCACCCGAAGATAATGAGGCGTAACGAGGGCAAGCCAAAGACTGGATAGGCGCGGGGTGAGAAAAGGCACTGAGATGACGAAGCGCTTCAATCCGCGCTGCCGGGCATATTCCAGCATCATGTCGCCATAGGAGGTTCGATCCGCGCCGCCAATTTCATAGATTCTGCTCGAAGGAAGCGGATGATTCAAAGCAGCGACGAGATAAGCGAGCAGGTCGACGATCGAGATCGGCTGGGCAGCCACAGAAACCCAACGTGGTGCGATCATCACGGGAAGCCGCTCCACCAACGAGCGAATCATTTCGAAAGAAAGGCTTCCCGATCCGATGACTACCGATGCGCGGAACTCGATGACCGGTATAGTGGTGGATCTGAGAATCTCGCCAACTTCCTGTCGACTGCGCAGATGTGGGGAGAGTTGATCGGAATCACGACCGAGGCCGCCGAGATAAATGATGCGCTCGACCCCTGCGGTTTGCGCGGCTTTTGCGAAATTCTCTGCCCCAATGCGATCTTGTTGCTCAAAGGACTGAGTTGACCCCATGGAGTGAACCAGATAATAGGCGATACCAACTCCGGCCATAGCCGCATTCACAGATGCCGGATCAAGTACATCACCTGCTACAACCTCCAGGCCGGGAAGTCTCCTGGCCTTCAATGATTCCGGATGCCGCGCCAAACATCTTACCTGATAGCCTTCGCCCAATAATTTTTTCAACAACTCCCCACCCACATATCCAGTGGCTCCGGCAATCAGGATCAACGATTTCACTTTTGCTCTCACAATTCTCTGCAACAGTTCAATTTTATGACAATAGAGAATAAATACCCATCACACTTTCATGTTCACATTCACCGCATGAATAATTCACATCAGAAAATTCATAGTCATGGGCTTAAAACCAAGGGATATATATTGGAAACGTTTGGCACGCCAAAGTATAACCAACGTGCCCTAGAAAATGTTGAAGCTATTGACTGAAGATGTGCGGCTACAGATCTTCCAAATTTCCATGGTGGTAAGACTCCCACCCCAGATAGCGTGTTGCAGCTTCATGAACGGATTTCGAGACGTCGCTGAAGTTTGCTGCGACGTGATGCTCAAAGCCTTCACGACAAATGTACTTCAGAAGTTTTTGCAGTTGAGGAATTTCGGCGACACCAGCGCCGCCGAAAGTTTCGAGCGGGTCATCGGTGAAGCGGCCAGCTCCAGTGTAGCCCCGAATGATGCCGCGCCGATCGTCTGTTGAGAAGCGTGCATAGCTCATGAGGCCAGCTTTGACGCGGCCTACACAGGTTCCGAAAGTATTTTCCTTACCGACGGTTCCGGCGATGATTGCCTGAAAATCCATTTTTGGTGATTCGTTGAAGAAATGTTTAGGCAGGTTTGAGCAGTGGAAGCAAACGCACTTGTCAGGGTGACTGCCGTAGTTGTTGTTCCAATCGAGCAGAGCGCTTGGCGATTGACTGGCGAGTGAGAGCATATACATGCTTAGTGTGCCGGGTACATCGACCTCGCAGGCTGAGGGGATGAGATCATTGCTCATCATGCTCATGATGGTGCAGGGAACGATTCCGAAGAATTCCTCGAACGAAGTCCAGCATTGCACTGCGCTAACGGTGACGTGGGTTTGTTTCATCCACTCATCAATGACTGCACCTAGCTTGGCCATCTTAAGGAGCGCGTCTTCAGGAATTCCGGAGGTGGTGACGTATTTTTTGATGGCGGCAAGTTTTGATTGCGCGGCATCATCAGTGTCTTTGAGGCGATTGATGCGGCCGAAGATTTCGGAAAGATCGATGGGTTCAATCGAGATCCCGGAAGTTTCTAAGATGCGCTCGGAGAATCGAACCGTATTGAATGCGGCGGGGCGAGCGCCGATGGCGCCGATGCGAAGGTTCTTGAGACCTTTGACGATGCGGCAAACTGCGGAGAACCACTCGAGGTCAGCTTTGAACTCAGGTGAATTCAAGCTTTCGGTGTGCAGGGTGGTCAATGAGTAAGGAATTCCGTACTGCATCAGGTTGTTGCAGGCGCTCATCTTGCCGCAAAAGCTGTCGCGTCGGGTTGCAATCGTCATGGCACCGGATCGGTCAGGCGTGGCTTGCACAAGGACAGGAACTTTGAGGCCAGAGAGACGGATGGCATCAGCGATGCCGCGCTCGTCGCCGAAGTTGGGCAGAGTAACGATGATGCCGTCAATTTCTTCTGAGTGTTTTTTGAAAAGCTCGGCGCAGTGTTGCGCTTCAGCGTAGGTTTCAACAGCACCGTACTTTGATTGCTCGGGAGTTAAGACAATTGCGCGCGCTCCTGCTGCTTCAAGAACGGAAACAATTTCTTCACGGCCGGACTTGGCCAAATGGTCCGGGAAAAAGCCGCGATTTCCTACTACAACTCCAAATGTCATGGATCTCGGTGCCGTCATTTTTTGCTCCTCAATACAATACTTTGCAATGTACAGCTGCGGATCCTGTGATGGCTAATTCAGTAAACATTTTAGCAGGCAGAAGGCACATTCAATTGAACAGAATCCTATGTGTGCCATGAACGCACTCTGAACTTCCGATGAGTCATATTCGGAAGCTTATCCTGAAATTCTAATGCACGTCTCCGGGATGTTCGGTGAGGTAGTCAGAGCAGCACGGCTTCTGAACCGGGCGAAAAGTCATGAGTTCCACGCGGGTTAAATCCGGATCGTACAGGTTGATCTGCCACTTGCCATCGCGGCCGATTTTCGGCTTTTCCTTTTCGCTTTGCTTCCAGCCTCGCTTGTGCAAAAACGCTTCAGCTGTTTCGATGTCAGGAACGCCGAGCGCGAGGTGGTTTTGCACGCCGAGGTTCCATTTATCTGGGTTTACAGGCTGATTCAGCATATATTCAAGCCAGTCACTTCCGTCGGGGACTTGCATGTCAACAAAATCAGTGATGCCGTCTTTCATGCCGCCCTGCCAATAGAGGTGAAAGCCCAGAAGGTCGGGATAGAAGCTGTCTTCACGAGCGCGATCGCGAACTATGAAGCCAGCGTGAATAATGTGGTGGGAGATGCCATCGAGGAACAGTGCCGGTGTCTCTTCGACAAATTCAATTGGATTATCCTCGGGATCTTTAACAGCAAACCATCGAGTGGCGCCGCTCTGCTCCACATGCTGAGGAACTTTGATTCCATGCTCAGCCATGTAGCTGCGCAGCGCTTCAGCATCCGATGTGGCAAAGGCGTAATGCGCGATGCGATGCGGATCTCCGGGATGAGCTGTCGGCTCGATTTCGATACTCTGCCGTCCAATGCGATAGAGATCAACGTCGGTGCGGGCGAGATCGCGCGTAAGGCCGAGCAACTCACCATAGAAATGCCGGGACGCCTCGCGGTCGTCGGAATAAAATGCGACATGCGAGATGCCGGTGATCTTTGGTCTCGGGGCAGGAGCGGGAGATTGAGCTGAGGTGATTATCGGAGTTGCGATGATGAGGAGTAAAGCGGATAGAATGCGCATAGTGATGTACCCTTGGTATCGGAATTATTCTAGTCTTTCAGTGTTGCCTGTTACTAGAGGACTCAATCGTGAAATGCGCAACTACCAAAGTATAGAGAAACTGTGAGGAAGCAATGATGAGTCGCCGTAATTTTTTAGCAAAATCGTCTGTGGCCGTGGGTTTGGCTTCAGCTCAGGGGCTCTGGGCGGAGAATCGCCGCGCTATAGGGGTGCAACTTTATACGGTTCGGGATGATGCAGAACGCGATCTCCCCGCAGTGCTGAAGGAGATTCGGCGTATTGGGTATGAAGAGGTGGAGACGTATTGGGATGTTTATAATCGTCCGGCAGCGGAGTTGCGCCGGATGATTGAAGATCACGGTTTGCGCGTACCCAGTGGACATTTCAACTACGATGGGCTTGAGCAGAAACTGGACTACGCCGCCGCGCTTGGGGTGCAATATGTCACTTGCCCGATGCTGCCACAGAGTCAGAGGGTATCACTTGCAGGTTTTCAGAAAGCGGCTGATGATTTCAACCGTTGGGGAAAACTGGCCCGGGAGCGCGGGATGACGCTGGCTTTTCATAATCATAATTATGAGTTCCAGAAATTTGGCTCTACTACTGGATTTGAGGAGTTGCTGACGCGTACTGATCCGGCCCTCGTGAAGCTGGAGATTGACTGTTATTGGATTACGCAAGCGGGGCACGATCCTGTCGAGATAATTCGCCAGCTCAAGGGCCGCGTGAAAATGCTTCATCTGAAAGATCGCATCGCCGGGTTCAGTACTTCACAATCGCTCGACGCGAGTGCCGAGCACTTCACTGAAGTAGGCCATGGGACCATCCAATGGAAAGAAGTATTACGGGTAGCAGAGGAATGCGGCGTGGAACATTTTTTTGTTGAACGCGACTCTGGCGAATTAAATGCGATGGAGAGTCTTCGCAGGAGCTATGGGTATTTGCATCAGCTCATGTAGTCCGAGGCTAAAGCACAATCTGAATTGCTCTAGCCAGTTTTACTATGACTGTTGATGAACCACTCTTCGAGCTTCATTTAGAATTTGCTGCTGTTGCCGGAGCTGTCACGACGAAGGACGCTTCCTTATCAGCGAGCGAACTGCCGCCGATCCAGACGGTGTAGTGTGTGGCCTCGATGGTTGGAATGCTGTGCAGATTGTAGAAAGAGAGCTCATTGAAGCCGAGCGGGAATGTGACCTGCTTCGATTCACCGGGAGCGAGTGTGACGCGTGAGAAACCTTTGAGACTGCGGACGGGCTGTTCAATGCTTGCACCCAGATTGCGAACGTAGCATTGGACGACTTCAGTTGCAGTGCGAGTGCCGGTGTTGGTGACTGTCGCTGTGGCTTCCAGAAGTGGCGCCGAGCGATTGGTTAGCGCGTCTTTCAGAGCAAGGCTGCTCTTTGAAAGCTTGACATCCTGATAGGCGAAGCTCGAGTAGGTCAATCCGAAACCGAAGGGGAAGAGCGCGTCGTTTGGGACGTCGATGTAGCGCGAGACAAAGCGTGAGTTGTCGCCTGGCGGCTTTGAGAGGTCGATGCCGGTTGCAGGGCGTCCGGTGGGGAACTGGTTGTAATAGAGCGGCTCCTGGCCCACTGCGCGTGGAAAGCTCATAGGCAGTTTGCCGCTCGGTGCAACATCACCGTAGAGAATGTTGGCGATGGCGTGGCCGGCTTCAGTGCCGGGGAACCAGCACTCGACAATGGCGGTGACGTGCTTGGCAGCCCAGTCAAGCACAAGAGGACGGCCGGAAAAGACGAGTAGAATGACTGGCTTGTTTGTGGCAACCACTTCTTCAAGGAGCTGCTGCTGATTGCCTGGGAGATCGAGGTAAGCGCGAGAGCCAGCCTCGCCGCTCATGGCGTTTGATTCGCCGAGGGCAAGAATTACGACGTCAGAGTTTTCGGCGGCGTGGATGGCGTCAACAAATCCTGCGCGCGAATCGGAGAGAATCTCGGTGCCTTTTGCGTAGAGCAGAGAGCCTCCGGTTTGTTGTGTGCGCTCGGTGAGAGCCTTGCGCAAAGTGATAATGTCAGTGTCTTTGCTGCCACCTCCCCAGGAGCCGATCATCTCGCCGGCTTCGTCACTGAGCGGTCCGATGAGCGCGATTTTCTTTGTAGGTGAAAGCGGGAGGAGCGGCGTGCCGTCAGAGATTTTGTTTTGCAGAAGGACGAGTGATTCTTCGGCGGCTTTGCGCACAAGCGGACGATGCGCGTCAACCGCGGCTGTGACTTCAGTGGCTTCAGCATAGGGATGCTCGAAAAGTCCAGTGGCGAATTTAACTCTCAGGACACGACGAACAGCCTCATCTACGACTGAGATGGGAACTTTACCGGTGCGGACGAGCTCAGGAAGCTGCGTGTCGTAGAAGTGGGCCATCATGTCGACATCGACGCCAGCGGTGATAGCTTTTTGCGTGGCGACTGCGGGTGTGAGTGCGATGCCGTGATTCATCAGTTCCATGACCGCGGTGTAATCGCTGACGCCGAACCCGTTTAAGCCCCACTCCTTGCGCAGAATTTCAGTCAGTAGAAATGGATTTGCGCTGGCGGGCACACCGTTGAGTGAGTTGAATGCGCTCATCATGGTGGCTGCACCGACTTCAACTGCAGCTTGATAAGGCTTCAGATAAACCTGGCGCAGAGTGATCTCGGACATATCGGTGGTGTTGTACTCGCGGCCTGCTTCAGCGGCGCCGTAGGCAGCATAATGCTTGACGGATGCAGCGACGTGGCCTGGCTTTGAGAGGTCATCACCATTAATGCCCGTACCTTGATAGCCCTTAATGTAGGCACGTGCCATGGCTGCACCGAGGTAGGGATCTTCACCTGCCCCTTCGGCGGTGCGACCCCATCGAGGGTCGCGGCTGATGTCGACCATTGGCGAGTAAAACCAACGGATCCCGGCGGTGGTTGCTTCCTCGGCGGAGATGCGGCAGAGGTCAGTGACGAGCGCGGGATCAAATGTTGAAGCCAGGCCGAGCGGAATTGGATAGACGGTGCGGAAGCCGTGAATGACATCAGCGCCGAAGAGCAACGGAATGTGGAGGCGGCTGCGTTCGACGGCTAGATGCTGATAGGTATTGGTGCGCGCCTTGCCGACGGTGTTGAGCATTGAACCGAGGCGACCAGTGGCGGCGAGTTGCATGGAGTCAATGTGATTGTCGGTGAGGGGATTAACGGCGGCGATGGAGTTCTGATCTTTTTTGGGCTGATCAGAGACGGGCTTGGCATCAGGGTTCAACACTGAGAGTGAGTCGCCAGTGTCGTTGTACTGGACGAGCTGGCCGATTTTTTCATCGAGGGTCATCTGCTTGAGGAGGGCATCGACGCGCGCTTCAATCTTTGGGTCGGCGAGCTGGGCGTTTGATGGCTTCGCGGCGATGTGCGTATCGTGCTCACTTGAGGGAGCTTGTGCGCTAAGAACAGGGACGAGTAGCGCGAAAGCGAGAGAGACAATGGCAGTGATTCTTTGAAAGCGGACGATATTCATGAGCGGTACTCCGAGGCTGTGTCGGTGATTGTCGGCCAGTGATGAGGGCCGTGAAAATAAAAAGTCAAACTAGCAGTTCCCACTTGATGGAGCTTTGTGGCTTTGCTGATAACTTTCGCGAGCTTTGCGCAATCGTTTGCGCAATGAGAAATTTGTACCACTTTGAAATCGATGGAGTCAAATGGAGTTTCGGAAATACGTGGCTTCAAGAGTACTAAAAGATCAAATTATCGATTAATCGGGTGCTTCCCACATAGGCGGCGAGGGCGCAGAGGTTTCCTTCAGTTATCGATTCAACTGGCTTTAGGGTTTCCCATTCGACGAATTCGACAAAATCCAGGCGAACAACTGGCTCCTCGGCAAAGACTTCCAATGCGGCTTTTTTAAGAGCAGTAGTGGAGTGTTCACCTGCGGCGAATTTGGATTTGATTGTGCGGAGTGCACGGCTCAAAACTAGGGCTTGCTCTCTTTGTTCTGGTGTTAGGTATGCGTTGCGCGAGCTGAGCGCAAGGCCGTTGGCTTCGCGAACGATAGGACAGATGATGATTTTTGTTGGGATCAAAAGATCCGCGGTGAGGCGGCGAATGACGGCGACCTGTGCAGCATCTTTTTGGCCGAAGTATGCGCGATCTGCAGCGGCAACGATAAGGAGCTTGGCGACAATGGTGGCGACTCCGCGAAAGTGACCTGGACGCGAATGGCCATCGAGTCGCGAGCTTAACTCGTCAACTTCGACAAAGGTCTTTGCACCCTTGGGGTAGAGTTCGTCGACACTGGGTGCGAAGACGGCAATCTCGAATTGAGCAGATTCAGCTTCAAGCAGAGCGCAGTCGGCTGCAAAGGTCCGTGGATAGCGGTCAAAGTCTTCGCTGGGACCGAATTGAGTGGGATTGACAAAGATGCTGACGACTACGGCAGAGCACTCGTCCATCGCTGCGCGAACGAGCGAGAGATGGCCCGCGTGCAGCGCGCCCATGGTGGGGACTAGGCCGAGTTTTGCGGAGTCACCAAATATTGCGCGCGTGGATTTTGTCCAACTGCGCAGTTCTTGAACCGTGCGTAGAATTTGCATCAGGCACGCCGCCGAACTGTGCCCGCCTCACGACGGACAAGACCTTCGAGCTCAGATGAAGACAAGTGGTAGCTCTCTTCGTCGGAGGGGAAGGCTTTTTGCACGACGTCGGCGCGGTAGTGCTGAATGGCTTCGGTCATGATGTTGGCCACATCGGCATAACGGCGCGCAAATTTGGCCTTGGGCTGGAAGCTGAGATTCAAGAGATCGTGCAGGACAAGGATCTGGCCATCACACTCGGGGCCAGCGCCAATGCCGATGGTCGGGATGGGCGACTCAGCTGTGATGCGCGCGGCAACTTCGCGGGGAATGCCTTCAAGGACAATTGCTGCGGCGCCAACCTCGGCGAGTTTGGCTGCGTCGCGTCGAAGTTGGTCAGCAGTGTTGGCGGTTTTCGCTTGAACGCGGAATCCACCCATGCGATTGACACTCTGCGGAGTGAGTCCAAGGTGTCCGATGACGGGAACTTCGGCGTCAACCATCGCGCGCACAATTTCCGTGCGCGGGCCTTCAATTTTGACGGCCTCGGCTCCAGCTTCTTTGATGAAGCGGACGGCGTTTGTAACGGCTGATTCAACCGAGCCATGATAGCTGCCGAAAGGCATGTCAGCAACGACGAGCGCGCGTTGGACGGCGCGACGAACGGCGCGTGTGTGATGGAGCATCTCATCGACGGTTATAGAGAGTGTGTTCTCATGGCCCATGACAACCATGGCGAGTGAATCGCCAACCAGAATGAGATCGATTCCCGCTTCGTCGACGATACGTGCACTGGCGTAATCGTATGCGGTGAGCGCAGAAATGGGCTTACCGGTGCGCTTCATCTCGAGGAGCGCTGGCAAGGTTACATGTGGGGATTTTTCAATGGAATTCATGCCGCCGGCGCGGAGTGCGCTGGGCATTTTGGCGAGGCTCATTTTCTCTCCAGTGCCGCTCCCAAGACTCAGGATGCAGCCCGATCAATTTGAGTATACGCTTCTTTGATTGTGGAAGTTGAGGCCTGGA
>DAHXOQ010000005.1:37928-38157 GCA_027364815.1 Acidobacteriaceae bacterium
TATCCTCTGGGTACTGGTGTTGCAAAAGATGGGCTGTTCTGTGCTCTTGGGGTGAGATTCGATTGCGCTGTCACGGGCTGGGCCATAGTCACGATGACTGCCTGGGCAGCGCTGTTGCCAGAGCAGCGGTAAGAGTGGGGAATAGCTGCGTCAAAGTAGACCGCATCGCCGGCTGAGAGCTCGTGCTCCTGTTCGCCGTGACGGATGAGCAGGTCGCCCTCAACTAGAT
>DAHXOQ010000060.1 GCA_027364815.1 Acidobacteriaceae bacterium
CACTGCCAGCAGCACCGTCAGCAGCGGATAGAGCGAGATCAGAGAAAGCACGATCGAAGCTTTTCCGCCTGACTCAAGCGCACGAAAGCTCGGCCACGCGCCCAGCCCATTCAACGCGCCTCCGGCAATCGAGCTGATCACCACCACCCGCGCCAATCCCCAATGCGGATGCGCAAAGATCAACACCACACCCGAGAGCGCCACCATCGCCCAGCAAAACCACAAAAACGATCGCGCGCTCGTAATGCGATTCGTTGAAAGCTTCTGCGTCACCCCGGTAATCCCCCAGAGCACCAACGCAATCATCGAGAATAAAAGCCACGCTCGCATTCAATCGTCCTCACACTTCCAACAAAATTACTTCACGCACTCAACAGATAAATCGCGACTAATGCCAACGCCAATCCAACCCATTGAGTGCGCCCAATGCGCTCACGCAGAACAATGAGAGCAAGCAGTACCGTCACCATGGGAAAAAGCGCCGTTACCGGTGCAACCACTGATGCGCTGCCGCCCGTCACCAGCGCCTGAAAAAACGCCAGGTTGCCAACGCCGCCAAGAATACCCGTCAAAAACGCCCAGAATATTCCGCGCCGCATCTTTTTCTTGCGCTCGTCAGCGCTCGCCTCCGCAACCGGCTTCTCCTTCGAAACAGTCCACCAGACAAAGACCAGCAGCGGAATCAACCCTGCTGTATAGAGCAACTGATTCACGTATGCGTCCACACCAGATGAGGCCACCTTCGAGACCAGTCCCCACGTCCCCCACAAGACAATTGTGGCCAGTGACCACAACAGCCACGCAGGGAGTCTTCGCATTTGGCTCATCGCCTCTCACCTCTAATAATTCTGATAATGGAAATCAATCTTCGCCTGAGCATACCCGCCCGCTCGATCAATGAGCAAGAGCTTCCACGCTAACTAACGCTTGAAATTTGGTTCAAACTTTCGTTCTGGCTGTTGTGTGCTTTCTTCTCAACCCCGACGCGTTTTATCATCAGCGCGAAGATGGATTTTTCAGTGCTTCAAGCGTGGAGGCAACAAAAATGAAAATTACGGCAGTCGAAGCGATTCACTTGCGTGCGGAGGATCCGCTCATTGAGCTCTTCGATGGCTCTTACGATGATTGCGTTCTCGTTGTCCATACGGACACAGGGCTCACCGGCATCGGCGAAACTGAGTCGATGGCTCCTGCCATTCAAGCCATCGTCCGCGGCCCTTCGGCGCACAATCACGCGCGTGCGCTCTCCGCCGTCCTCTTCGGCGCTGACCCATCTGACCCAATCGCTCTCTGGCAACAAATGTTTGAGTCAACGGATTACCTCGGACGTCGCGGTCTCACCATGCACGCCATCGGAGGACTCGACCTCGCGCTTTGGGACCTCAAAGGAAAAATCGAAGGCAAGCCCATCCACGAACTCCTCGGCGGAAAAAAGCACGACTGTCTTCCCGCTTACGGAACCATCTACCCCATGGCGCGCGCGCCTGAAGAAGTTCGCGCGCAAGTTGCCTCCGGCAAAGCAAAAAATCTGCGCAACTTCAAATTCGCCGCCGACCCCTGGTGGCTCGACGACATTTCACTCACAGCAAAACTACTGATGGCCGCGCGCGAAGAAGCCGGCAGCGAAGCCAAACTCATCGTCGATTGCGCGCTCGCCTATCGCACCGCAAAAGAAGGTCTGCGCCTCTTCCCTGCTTATCGCGACGCTGGCATCTGGTTCCTTGAGGCGCCCTTGCCGCTCGATGATGTCGAGGGCCACCTGGCGATGAGCCGTCACGGAATCCCCATCGGCGTTGGCGATCTCGGTCTTACGCACGTGCGCGAATTCATTGAGATGATGGATCACGGCGGTGCAAGCATCTGCCAGCCGGACATTTCGCAGGTCGGCGGATTCACGGGAATCCTCAAGATTGCAGCCGCCGCTGCTGCACGTGGCAAGCGTGTTATCACGCATGGTTACAAAACCAACATTGAGATTGCCGCGAACCTGCACTTCCTCTCAACTCAACCTGCAATTGAACCGCTCGAGTTTTCTCTGAGCCACTCGCCGCTGCGCTGGCAAACAACTCGCGAGCACTTCCCAGTTGAAGAGGATGGCTGTGTGCGCGTGCCGAACTCACCAGGCCTCGGCGTCACACTCAACACGGAGACCATCGAACGCTATCGATTCGGAAAATAATTTTCAATTCCGCGCAGGCGTCTCCATCTCCGTCGCACCCCAACGTTGCGGCTGACGCGCATAAGCGCGCGGCGTGCAGTTCATGTGCTTCTTGAAAACCGATGAAAAATACGCCGGGTTGCAGAAGCCGCAGAGATACGCAACCTCAGCTACCTGCAAGCGCGGGTCAAGCAGTAACCGCTTGCTCATCTCTAATCGTTGGCGGATCAGATACTCTTCCAGTGTCTGTCCTGTTGTGCGGCTGTAGACGCGTCCCAGATGCCCCGCAGAAATCTTGAGGTTCTTCGCAAGATCGTGAATTGAAACCTTCTCTGGCCCCAGCTCGCGAATCATGCGCTGCGTCTCCAGCACAATTTTTTCCTCGCGCTGACTGAAGAGCTGCTCCACGAGCTGCCGCAACTGCTCAACATAATTACGAAAAGCTTCAGCCATCGTGAAGGAACTTTGCGAGCTCACAATAATCTGCACTGCTCGTTCCTTCGCAGAATTCACCGTCTCCGATGCCGCGCCCAGAGTTGCCAACTCCAGCGCCAGATGCTCGCATCCCCAGGTCAACAATCCACGCGATTGCTGCACCTGCACTGAGCTGCTGGTTGTCGGCGCCGCTGCAGCCAAAAACTCACGCACGGCAATCGCCAGCGTCGCCGGATCAGTCGACTCAATTGCCTTCAACACCTGCGCCAAAGATTGCACCGGTTGTTGACGCCGCTCCGGCATTGACTCAAACCAGCTCACCGCGCTTTGACTCGCATCAATCGCAGCCGCCGCCTCATGGTAAGCGCTAAGCAGCTCTGTCGAATCCGGATGAGCCGCACTCACGCCAATCTTTGAGCTCGTCAGGCCTTCGCTGCGTGCAGTGCGCAACAGTGCCTGCGCCATTTCGTCGAGCAGCACGCGCTCCTGGCCTGTGCTGCGCGATTTCGGCGCCGTGAAGATGCAGACCTCTGCCGGACCAACCATCGTTGCAAATGAATTCGCCCAGCTTCGGCACCGGTCTTCAATCAAATGAGCTACGCGCGCCAATGTCAGTTGACCCCCAAGATGCGATTGCCCCGCACCTGAGTTCTGTTCTTCTTCATCCTTCTTGGGTGCTTGCAATCGCAAAACCAAAACGCGATCCGGCAACTTCTCCATCCCCGTATTGCGCGCCAGTGTTTTGAGCGTCTCTGCATCCACATCGGCACGGCCACCTATCTGTCCCTTCGCAGCCAACAACAGCTCTGCCAACTCGCGACGATCCAGTTGCACTTCCCGTTCGCGCACCCTCTGAAACTCGCTCATCACCTCAAGCCGCTTCCACGCATTACCTAAATAGCGAGCAAAAACCTCAAGCATGCGCACCATCGTCGAGAGCTGCTCTTTGCTTACCACGGGCACACGATTGTACGCCTCTTCAAGATGGGAAAAATCAATATGAGATTGTCCCGCCAATGACTCTTTAACAAACTGAAATCCTTCCTCAGTCGGCTCCTCGGTCAACACCTGCCCGCTGAAAAGTGTTCCCAGGTAGCGACCCTCGCTGATCACCGGCACCGCAATATCCGTAAGACCCACATGGCACGGATAAACCTGGCTGCATCCACTCTCTCTGCAACGCGCTTTGGCTGGCTTGTCACTGCGCGCGCAGGTCTGCTCTTCGTGCGCGCCAAAACCATGAACCAGATCGCAAAAGTGCGTGCTGGGGCTGGGCAACTTGTTCTCTTCCGCATTCACTGACGCCGGCTTCAACTCAACCAGCGCATCGCGCGTATTCACGCGCATCGGCTGGGTCGGATCAAAGAGTTCAAGATCCTCGGCCCACATCAGCTCAACATTGCGAATCGGGCTCGAATCATTCAACAAAACAAGAAAATATTCAAAGAGTTCAATATCTTTTTTGAACTGCTGCTTGAGAGTCTCGCTTAAATCCGGCTGGCGGCGCTTCATGGTTGGTACCTCTGGCTGGAATGGATTGAAGCAATAGTAGTCTCACTGCAATGCGATTTTCCAGCAAAAACACAATAGTTTCTATTTGAATTTTGCTATATGTTATGTAATTTAGATTTTTAATAGTAGCAATTCGGCAATTTGGTAGCCCATTCTCATGAATATTTGAAAACGAACTCTGCACTTATCGCATTAAGGATGTGCACGAATCGTCAACCCGCCGTCCACCACAAGGGCTGTTCCCGTGATCCAATCCGATTGTGCACAACCTAAATACGCTACTGCCCGCGCAACATCCCCAGGCAATCCACGCCTGCCAAGCGGATGAATCGCCTCTGTTTCCCTCGCTGTCGCTTCAGGGTCGGGCACAGTACGTAGCCACTCATCCCACATCGCCGTATCAATGTATCCAGGGCAAACAGCATTCACTCGAATCTTTCGCGGCGCCAACTCAAGCGCCAGGTTGCGGGTCAGCGCAATCATCCCCGCCTTCGAGCACGCATAAGGAATCGCATTCGCAAAAGCATGTTCCGCATGTATAGAACTGATGTTCACGATCGCTCCGTCTTTAACGGGAAAGTCTTTCGCCAAAGCTTGGGCCATCAAAAATGGCGCGCGTAAATTCACCGCCATCACGCGATCAAAATCCTCCGCCGTCAACTGTTCAAACGAAAGATCAAGTTCAATTCCCGCATTATTCACCAGCAAATCAATGCGCCCCGTCAGCCGTATCAAATCTGCTGCAAACTTCTGAATTTCCTCCGCAATCGACACATCAACTGCAAATGTATGGCACTCTGCGCCGCTACGCGCATTTAGCACAGCTGCGGCTTCATTCAACTTCTCCGTTTTGCAATCCACCAGAACCACCCGTGCGCCACGAGCATGCAACTCTTCCGCGATCGCGTAACCAATGCCCTGCGCTGCACCTGTAACAACTGCAACCTTGCCAACAAACTCCGCGCTGCCTGCAAAGTTAGTTTGAGTCATCTCGATTTCCCCCCGTTCGCCTTTTCAGAAGCCTCTTCAATAAAAACCAACTCCGAACTGTTGGGTTGATTCAGCTCAACTACCAACCCAGCGCTCATCAGATCCGCCCCACTCGCTACTCGATCTCGCGAACTTCCATCTTCAAAGTGCAGCTTGTATCTCGCCGATGCCGTGAGACCGGCAAGCTGGAATTTATGCGCCGCCTCATCAACCGTTGACCCACGAAAAGCAAAGACCACGCCCTTCTCGCGCTTCGGATCCCAGTACTCAATCGCATCCCAATGCACACCATCGGGCCGCGCGGAAACGTGAAATAGCTGAGCATCACGAATCAGCGGCCGCAGCTCGCTCTTGTAGAGTGCAATCGCCGCACGCGCTGCCTCGTGCTGTTCCGCTGTCCACGCAGTTGTATCCAGCATGATTGATGTCCAGCCCATCATTCCGCTGCGCAGCATGTAACGGAAATTTTCAATCCGTGGCGTCGGCCACTTCTCCACATAACTCTCCAGCATCGCCGCTGGCAGCACATAGCTGGTATCAAAAAATGCACGCCGGTTTGAGAGCGGATCATAAGTATCTGTGATTGAAAAATAATCACCATGCGCCGCTGAACCAAAATCCATCATGCGGCCACCATCGTTGCATATTTCAAAGAGCAAGCCCGGATGGTCGCGCCTGAGTTGCTCATAAATTTTGTAGTATGCGCGCACCGCGTGGTCACTGACATCCGTTGAATTCGACGCCACCACAAAATCAAATCCGCTGTCATGATCTGTGCGCGCAGTGCTTCTATTCGGCGGTGCATGAGGATGGTTCTCCCGCAAACATCCCTCCATCACCAGATACCCATCGTGCTCCAGCATATCCAGATGGTAGCTCTCCACAATGCGTTTCAATTCGCCAGCCGCATAATCACGCGCCGCGGTAACTCCCAGGTCGATCGTCTGACCCTTGAACTCTTCCGGCTTCCAATCTGCAGCCACATCATGCGAAAGCCACGGCTCAACCTTCATCACATTGAGTGCGCCCGGCTCCGTGTTCACGCCCGCCTGCGCCCAATCTACCCACAAGCCAAATCGCAACCCGGCCTTGTGCGCCGCGTCGGCAATCGCTCCCAGCCCGCGCGGAAACTTGGTCGGATCCGGATACCAATCTCCCACGCCGCGGAACCACCCCGCATCCATGTGGAACATCTCCAATCCCAATTCTTTCGACTCGCCAATCATCCGCAGCGCCAGCGCCTCATCCACTTGCATTCCGCTGCCCCAGCTGTTGTTCACCAGCACTGGATACTGCGGATCTGCCCACGTCTTCTGATTCCCAAGCACCGCGCGCACCCACGGCCGCAACTGGTTGCCCGCTCCATCCGGACGACCACGGAAAACTCCAATAAAAGCCGTCGGCGTTTCAAAACTTCCGTCCACCGCAAGCCGCGTTTTGTACGGCCCCGGCTCGGGATTCAATCCTAGCCGTGTCTCAAGCTTGTTCCCGCTCGCATCATCCACGCGCTTGAGCCTGATCCGCGTACGCCCACTGAACTCTAATCCCGCGTACCAACCACCTTTATTGTTCGCAGCATCATAAACAACCTCAATCGGAATAATCTCTCGCGCTTCGCCCGGCATCGGTCGCGCATAAGTCGACGACCTTCCAATCCAATCGAATCCCTTGCTCACTTCTATATCGTGCACTCCTTCAGCCGACGGGGTATCCGCACCCTTCTCTACAGAAAAATGACGCAGCCCATCACCGCCGCGCAACTCAAGTTGAAGGCTATCCACCAGCGGAAGCCACAACTCGCGTCCACTCAGATTTTCAATTGTGATTCTGTGTTCCAGCGGTCCAAACTCTGCGCGTGACTCCCACCGCCAGCGCAAACGAAGATGCGGTGTTGCGCACTCATAAACAAATTCAAGCGTGTGCGCATCCATCACGGTCAACGCAGGCTTCAGCAACCACGTGAGCGCAATGGACGCCCCATCCGCTTCAACCGATGCAGGCAAACTTTCCTCGCCCGCATTCTCCCAAACGCGACCATCGACAGCAGCAATGCTGACCAACCGCGGAAACTCTGCACCCGCATTGAACTCAGCGTGCAGGTCGCTCTGCCTGATAACAGCACTCCGCTTGTCCGGGCTTTGCGCACCAACACCCGCCACAGCCAGTCCCAAAAAGCAGAGCACTACCGCCGCGCATTTGAATGCTGTCTGACTCAAAATTGGCATTGAACGCAACTCCCCGCTTCGATGGCAGCGAACAACAACTCTCAGAAAAAGAATACAGGCGGTTGCACCGGACTGGTACAACCGCCTGTATTTGTTCAGTGTGAACAGTTAAAAGAAGAAACGCGCGCCGGCCTGCATAATGCGTGGTGCCGTTCCATTCTTGCCGTTAATGCCACCGAAAACCGATGAATTGGGATCCGCAATGATATTGCCGTAAATTGGATGGTTAAAGATATTCAGCGCTTCCAGACGGATTTCAAAGTTCCGCGACTTATCGCTCGAGATGTAGAACTTCTTCAGAATGCTCATATCCGTATAGAAACTGCCCGGGTTGCGAAGGTTGCTGAAATAGACCGGCGAGTTGGAGAAAGAGTAGTTGGGTGTCTGGGCAAATGAAGTGCGATTCAGTATGCCCTGGGTCGAGTTGAGAAAGGTTCCATTGTCCCCAACAAGTGCCTTCTCGTAACTGATGTTGTGGTTGCGGAAGTTTTTGTTGGCTGTGCTCCAGCGAAGTGCAGCGCCAGGTACTGTTATGCCGCCATCACCCTGATTTTCTACAGGAAATTGTACTGGGGTTCCATGAGGATTCCAGGTAGTGATACCGGCTACTGCCCATCCACCAACCAATGAATCAAGCACATGACCGCTCACGCCCTGCGGGTTCGACAGATATTGCCGGCCGCGTCCAACGGGCAGGTCGTAGGAGTAATTGACCTTCAGCGTCTGCGGCATTTCGCCCGGTGCAAGACCGTAGCCTTCCATCAGGTTGTGCGGGTTCTCCAGTAAACCGCCTGCCAGTCCCTGCACATTGATGTCTGAACTGGATGCATCCGTCATCGTCTTGCGAATCGCATACGAGACCAACAACTCAAGTCCGTGGTAATTGCGTGACTGTATCTGGAAGTTCGCATAGTTTGAGAACGCACGTCCCCATGAAACCTGGCCCGGTGTCGCTGCGTTAGTGCCACCGTACTGTGGTGACAAGCCCAGCAATTGGCTCAGGGCTAGCGTGGGGCTTCCAAAGTTCAAGCCTTCGCCCTGGAAGGGGTTCGGAACCTGGTCATTGAGATGAGGCCCCAGTTGATAGTAGTTCACTGGAATGTTATTCAGACTCCACGAACCAGCCACATGCATCAGCAAATGGACACTTTTAATCGCCTGGTACTCACCTGTAAAGACCCAGTCTTTTCCAAGTTGCCGTTGTATACCCAATCCAGCCATATATGAAGTTGGCGTGTCGTAGTGTGTGATCGTTGTTCCCTGACCGTTGGCGTTGGCGCTTGTATTCCAGTTCTGGTAGTAGTAGGCCGCGTTTGTGGTGACAGGAGGACTGAATCCGAGATTGCCGCCCGGCACTGCCGGGAATGAACTCAACCCGTGATCGCAGCTGCAGAGTTCGCTGATCCAGTTCATGCCGTTCTGTGTTGAGATTTGACCAAAGCTCGTTGTGTCGTAATAAAAGCTCTGATAATCCGTAGAGAGTCCATTGAGCCCCTGATCTACGCTGCCTGCGCTCAAGTGAACCACGGTCTTGTCATTGACTGCCCAGCTCAATCCCAAACGAGGCGAGAAGTTGGCAATATTCGTTGTATAAAGATCCTTGTGCGGATATTCCGGCGTGTTGGTCAGTGAAATCAAACCCGTGGGTCCCTGCGTTACCCACTGGGGAATCGGAAGGCTGTTGAGTATTCCTCCTTCTGCTGCCTGAACTTGACCCCAGCTCCAGCCTGGAACCGTCGGCAGTACGTTCTTTGCATTCAGGTCATAAACCAGACCGCCAAATGCGTGGCGTGGTCGTCTCGGTCCATCATGATCCCAACGCAATCCAATCTGTACCGTGAGCTTGGAGTTCACCTTCCAATCGTCCATGATGTAGGCGCCCTGGTTCCATCCATATGGCGTAGGATTCCAACTGCTGCCCCATGAGTTCAGGTTCGATGAACCAAGCATCAACTCAGCCAGACCATCTCCAGAAAGTCCGTCATTCTGGTTCCAGTACTGCTGAGTACCATATCCGCCTGTCACAGAACTGTATCCGCTTCCCAGTCCAATAACGCCGGTTCCGTCTCCACCCTTCTCCGTAAAGCGGATGAAGTACTGTTCGTAACCAATTTTGAATGTATGGCGGCCGATTTGACGCGTCAGTGCTAAAACGCCATTATCCGATTGCGTCAGAAACGAGTCGTACTGGTCTCCGCCTACGTTTGTATAGCCGCTTCCAAATCCACCAATCGTCGCAACTGGCGCAATGTGTGTGGTCAACTTCGCTGGATTGTTCGCAATAAGAGGATCAAATCCCCAGGTAGATGTATCAATATTCGGATCGGGCAACGATCCTGAGTTAGATACACCCAAACTGACTAGGTCAGTGACACCAACACCAAGATGGAAGCTGAAGACTGTCTTGGGATTGATCGCCCACGTATAAAGGAAGACGCCAAGCCAATCTTCATCCGTCGTCAGCGAGGTTCCAGCATGCATGAATGGCGGCGGAACGCTCGCCGTAATCATCGACCGGCTCACACTACCCTCTAAATGCTGGTTCTGACGAAGCGTTTCATCTATACGAAAAAAATACTTGTCAATCGGAGTTGCAAGATTGCGGGGATCTACTCGGTTGCCCGCAAAGTTCGATGGACTGATTGCTGTGTGATTCGGCGTAGGCCACATCGCAATGTAGTGTGCAAAGAGTTTGCTCTGGCCTGACAGTCCACCCCCCGGAACCGAAGGAATTGTCGCATTCGCGAACTGCGGACGTACCCAGCACCATCCTTGAGATGTGTATTGCGATGCCAGCGGTCCGGTGCAATCTGCGGAGTTGTAATCCTCATATCCATTGAATGGATCGTAAATCGTAGCATAAAGCGGCGAGCTGTTCGATTGTTGACCGATCACCGTTTGTGAGAAGTTGCCCGCGCGCTCAAGTAGCGATGGCACACTCGACACCGCAATCTGAGTTTCTGAGAAGCGTTGGCCCTCCCAGGCTCCATAAAAGAACGTCTTATCTGTGCCGTTGTAAACATGCGGAATCCGAATCGGGCCGCCTACTGCAGCTCCATAGTTCTTCTGAGAATAGGCCTGACGAGCAATCTGAGGGGTTGCGTTGTTGTTGTACCAGCTATTGGCGTTAAAATCCTGGTTGCGGAAATAAAAAAACGCACGGCCATGGAAGGCATTTGTGCCACTCTGCGTCCGCATGCTGATAATACCGCCACCGTATCGGCCCACATCTGCCGTCAACACCCCCGTCTCAACGCGGAACTCGCTCACGGAATCAGGCGTCGGTATGGCACGGTTCGTTGCGCCGAATTCAGCCTCCTGCACCGGGTTTCCATCCACGCTGATGTTGCTGCTGTTCGCCTGCCCACCGGAAAGCGAATAGCCATTGCCGCTGTTGGCAATCAAGTAGGCAGCATTGTTCTGCGCAAGAACCTGAAGATTGTCCACCTGCGGGCCGTTACCCTGAATCGCTGGAATCGTATTCGCCAAATCCAATGCATTGCGATTCAACTGCGGCAACTCCGTGATCATCTTGTTGTCCAGAACATCAGAGGAACTGGCATCACTGGACGAAATCAATGTTCGCGCACTGCTCACCACAATCGTCGTCTCAACCGACCCCGGCTTCAAGCTGAAGTTCATCGTCAGGTGATCGCCCGTATGCAGTATGAGTCCCGACTGCGTTTGAATGCCAAATCCTGCCGCGTTCGTAACCAACTTGTAGGGACCGGGAGTGAGATCGGTCAGCAAGTATGAACCTGCTCCATCCGCAATCGCTGTGTAAGTTACATTGGTTGCCGTATTCGTGGCCTTGATCTGCGCTCCAGGTATCATGGCGCCCGTGTTATCTGCAACCAACCCGCTCAACTGCGCGTTTGTGTCCTGCGCGTGCAGCACGACTCCACCGATGCTCAGCAGCACAAACATCACCGCCGACAACAGTACAAAATTCAGTTTCTTTTCACTCCACCTGGCTCGCATCACGTGACTCTCCTCCCAAATTGCAGCTCAATACAAATCACACAATTCCTCATGAGAATTGTCTGGAATCAATTCATATGCCTCTTATTACGCGAACGTCTACGCAGCTTGGCGATTTTTCCATCGTTTTAGCGGCATGAACCGTCTATCTAACCCGGCATGAATCAAATATCTATACTTTCTATCAACAAAACATTCGCCTACTTTTCCAATATTCTCAGCCGCTGATCTACAGCAACCTTCTCCAGCTTCTGCACCACCCCCGAGGGCCAGTGAATCTCCACCATCGCCTCCGTCGCCTCCCCAACTCCAACATGCACAACAAGATCGCTCGACGAAGCATACCCCACACTGTTCGTCACCGTCCGCATCTGCTTCCGCCCGCCTGCCGTCACATGCACCAGCGATCCAATCCCAGACCGGTTGCTCTTCGCGCCCTCCAGCTTCAACTGCAACCAATGCCTCGGTCGGCTCTCGCGATCGCTCCGGTTCCACCACAACTCAATCGGAGCATTCAGCGCAGAGACCACCGCATCCACCCGTCCGTCGCGATCAAAATCCGCAAACGCCACACACCGGTGCTGCGCTCGCCCATCATTCCCCGCCCCACCGGTTTCAATTCCAGCCTCTGCAGATACGTCAGAAAACTTCCCGCCCTCATTGAAAAAAATTCGATTCGCCTGCGGTTCCGTTGGCATCAACCCCCCGC
>DAHXOQ010000061.1 GCA_027364815.1 Acidobacteriaceae bacterium
GCAAAAACTGGCTCAAGATCACGCTGGCTAAGACGCTGAGCATCGGCGAGTATGCGCTGGTGGAGATGCTGCCGACGGGGGAGATGAGCGCGACGCTGTGGGATTTCAGAGTAGACCCGAGGACGGAAGAAAATCCGACAGCGTTTGGACCGATACAAAGAGAACAGAGATAGAAGGATTGATATGCGTAAGATGATTTTCGCAGTTTTGATGATGTTTATTAGCAATTCATTAACTGCACAGACAACGAAAAATGAGATTCGTACGCGGTTATTTGGCCAAGAGCAACGATGTAAGCTTCCAGGCAAGAAAACGCATCCGAAGTTTATTGTTGAGAAAGATCACAGGATCGGAAACCGGCTTTATCAGGAATACTGGTCCAAAGATGAACCCGCGCGAAAACTGTTCTCAATTGCTTATGGTACTTATTACAAAAAAGATGGGTTGCTCACATATTGGTTTGCTAGTATGAAAGACGAATGCGATATGAATGGGGACGGTATTCCTGACTATATGTGGTACGGCGGAGATGATACTAGCCAGGAAGAGTGGTTGTTTTATTCTGTTGGCCAGGAATATAAGAGTGTGGATTTATACAAGACAGCAGAACAAGCGTGGTTGAAACAATTCAAAACCAAGGCACCAGATTTCGGAGAAGTTGGCGCTGAGATTTTTGTTGACTTCACTTTTGTATCCAATGCTCAAGGCAATTTCTTGGAAGCGGAAGCCTACAACAATGATGATTCTGTTGATAAAAAATCACGTGTAGTAAAACGTTATGTAATCAATGAAAAGGATTTTGTGCCATAGTTGCACAACCAATGTATATTTATGCACGACTACTGAGTAGAGAAAACAATGCGGATGCACAATCCAGCTCTTCCCGGCAGAATCCTTGCGTACTATGTGGAAGGTCGTTCGGTGACGGACGTCGCTAAGCACTTGGGCGTAACGCGTGCGGCGTTGTCGCGGGTATTGAACGGCCGTGCGGCAATTTCGGCGGAGATGGCGCTGCGCATTGCCGAGGCTTTCAACACAGATGCGGAGTTCTGGCTGCGCTTGCAGGTGCAGAGGGACTTGTGGGTGGCTTCCAGGAAGAAGCGTGCAAAAGTGAAGCCGCTGACAAGAAGTGCAGCATAGTTCTTATCGTTCGATGTCATCAAATATTTCAACAACCGAGAAATGAAAAACCATCCCTCGGGGACTAAAGTCCGACAAATTTATAACCTATAGCGGCACGGATAAATCCGTGCCCTTTCAAAACTTCGAAGCACAAAAAGCTTTCATAAATTCCTAAATTGAGATTGAAGCCGTTTCGTGGATTTTTCCCTGCTCTAGTTTGTTGCCGTGGCGTTTGTCTGAGCGCAGGAGGAGCCATGCGAAGACGAGTCCGCAGACGCCGAGGCTGGCGAACATGATTTGGGTTGCGGTGTAGCTTCCTGTGGCGTCGCGGAGTTTGCCGTTCAGGAGCGGGAATAATCCGAGGCCGAGATTTTGAATGGCTGTCATCAGACCGAAAGCAGTGCCGACGCGCTTCTCCTCGACGACGAGGGGAACTGAAGGCCACATGGCGGCGGGCACAAGGACGAAGGCTGCACCGAGGACGATCATGCTGGGTATTGGATTCCAGTGGGTGATGCCCATGACGAGGTGAGCAGGAATGAGCAGGAGCGAGCCGATGACCATCAACGTGGCGCGCTTGCCGATGCGGTCGATGAGGTTGCCGGCGAAGGGCGCAAAGACCATGGATGCGAAGATGATGATGCTGGTGATGCCGGGCGCGGTCGAGAACATATGGAAAAAGCTGTCGAAGACCTGTGAGATGAAGCCGCCGGTGCCTGCGCTTGTCAGCGGGATGCCCCACTTGTCGTGGAACATGTCTGTAGCGAGCGCGGTGAAGGGGAAGATGGCGCTGTAAAAAGTGACGCAGAGCAGGGTGACGAACCAGAAGGAAGAGTTGAACTTTGTAATGTCAGAGAAGACGATCTTGTCGCCGCCAGCGGGCTTGGGAAGGCCAAGCACTTTCTCGCCGTGGTGGTCCATGACAACGTAAGCGAGGTTGCAGAGCAGAGAGAAGAGGCAGAAGCCGGCGGCGGCCCAGAGCGCGATGCGGTAACTGCCGAAATATTTTGCGATGAGCTCCTCAGTGTTGAAGCTGAAGAGGGTGCCGACGCGGCTGATGGTGAGTGCGATGCCGAAGGCGAGTGCCATTTCTTTGCCCTTGAACCAACGGCTGATGATGGCGCTTTGCACAACGATAAGGGATTCGGAGCCGGCACCGAAGATCAAGCGTCCGGCGAAGAGCTGCCAGGTGGAGTGAGCCGCGGCTACGATGGCTGCGCCGACGAGAACCAGGGTGCAGAAGAGCAGGCTGGCGCGGCGCGGGCCCAGCAGGTCGTAAAGCATGCCACCGAAGAAGACGATGGCAATGGCTGCGATGGAGTAATAAGTGTAGAGATTGCCAATGGTGCTGCGATCGATGTGCAATGCCTCGATGAGCGTGGGTGCGAGTGCGCCGATGCTGTCATAGGCGAAGTAGCTTCCCAGCACAATCAGGCTGATGAACATCAGAATGGTGAAGCGGTAAGGGCGGCGAGAGGGATGAAAGAAGCCGGCTGTTTCTTCAATGCCGGCAGCGGTGGTGCTGGAAGACGAATCTTGCATGATGGGCAATCCTTCCGTGAAAAGCGCCGGGCAGAAAGCCCAACCGCGCAACGTAGAAAAGATAGCAGATTGCACGGACTCTCGGCTTTATGAAAAGCGGGGCTGGACGAAGAAACCCAGGGGCTGTAGGGCTAAAAGTTTTTGCGAATGCAATCACTCACGGGCATTGATGCCGAGGGTTTTCATTTTGCGGTAGAGGTGACTGCGTTCAAGGCCGAGGAGTTCAGCGGCGCGGCTCATGTTGTTGCGGGCTTCGTCTAGTTTTTTGAGTATGTAATCGCGCTCATAGGCATCGCGGGCCTGCTGGAGCGTGGAGTGATCGCTCAATGAACGGGAGCTGGATTTTTGAGTGAGCGGCGGGAGTTGCTTGCGTTCGATGCGTGAGGATTTTGGATTCAGAATGAGAACGCGCTCGATGAGGTTCTTGAGCTCGCGCACGTTGCCGGGCCAGTGGTAGTGCATGAGCGCGTCCATGGCGTCGTCGCTGATTTCGACGTGGGGACGGCCGTACTCGCGACCGAATTGGAGAAGGAACTCACGCGCAAGGGGTGGTATGTCCTGCTTGCGATCGCGCAGTGGCGGAACAAAAAACGGAACCACATTAAGGCGATAGAAAAGGTCTTCACGGAAGTTTCCTTTGGCGATCTCTTCTTCGAGGTCTTTGTTGGTGGACGCAATGAGGCGCACATCGACGCGCAGAGGTAGTGTGCCGCCGACGGGGGTGAAGGATTGTTCGTCGAGCGCGCTGAGAACTTTGGATTGAGTTTTAAGACTCATGTCGCCGACTTCATCGAGGAAGAGCGTGCCGCCATCGGCGCGTTCGAGAGTTCCGCGCTGGTCAGATTGAGCGCCAGTAGCTGCCCTTTGACGCGAGCCGAAGAGTTCCGATTCGATGTGAGATTCGGGAATGGCGGCGCAGTTGAGTTCGACAAAGACGTGATCGCGGCGGAGACTCTCGGCGTGGATGGCGCGCGCGATGAGTTCCTTGCCGGTGCCTGATTCGCCATAGATGAGCACGCGGCCGTTGGTGGGCGCCATTAACGCCAGTTGCTGGCGAAGGGCTTTGACGGGGACGCTGTCGCCGGTGATGATGGTGCCGAGATTGAATTGTTTTTTGAACTCGAGATTTTCAGTGCGCAGCTTGCGGGCTTCGATTGCATTTTTTAGGACGAGGAGCGTGCGCTCAAGAGAGAGCGGCTTCTCAAGAAAATCGTAAGCGCCGAGTTTGGTGGCACGGACGGCTGATTCGATGGTGCCATGACCGGAGATGATGACGACGTTGGGGCGCGATTCGGGAAGTGATTGCTGAATTTCGGCAAGGACGTCGAGGCCGTCGCGATCGGGGAGCCAGATGTCGAGAAGAACCAAATCATAAGCAGCGTCGTTGAGAAGCGTGAGCGCTTCGCCAGCAGTGGCGGCAGTGGTGACGGTGTAGCCCTCCTCGCGCAGAATTTCTTCGAGCGAACTGCGAATTTCAGCTTCATCATCGACGACCAGGATGTGATTCATTTTCTCGAGCTCGACTTTCCTTCAATGAAAGATTTGCAAAGAGTTATGCGATGGATGCGTTGGTTTTGTTTGACGGCGCAGATTCAGATTCGTGCAGATCAATGAGTGGAAGGCGCAGGATGAAGCGCGCGCCTTTGGGCGTGTTCTGCTCGGCGCGGATGGAGCCATTGTGTTCCTGCGCGATTTTTGCGGCGATTGAGAGGCCGAGTCCGGTGCCGCGCTGCTTGGTTGAGTAAAAGGGCAGGAAGAGGCGCTCGCGAATTTCGTCGGTGAGTCCGTGTCCGGTGTCGGCGACTGAGATCTCAATTGCACTGCCATCTTCAGTGAGAGATGTGGTGATGGAGAGAACGCGCAAAAGGCTGTCGCGCATGGCTTCGGCGGCATTGTCGACGAGGTTGGCGAGCGCGCGGCGCAGTGAATCCGGGTCTACCATCAGCGGTGGAAGCAGAGAGCCGAGATCAGTTTGCAATGTGATGCCGTCGAGGCGTCCGCTGAAAATTGCGAGAACGTCTTCGACGATTTGGTTGACATCGCAGGGGCGCGGCTGCGGTACGGGGAATTGCGCGAGAGCGGAGAACTGGTCGACCAGAGTGCGCAAAGTGGCGACGCAGCCGAGGATGACCTCGCTGCATTTGCGAATGATTGCGGGCGAGTCTTCGCGTGTTGAGTCGAGATGGCGGCGAATGCGCTCGGCGGAGAGCGAGATGGGGGTGAGAGGATTTTTAATTTCGTGCGCGACGCGTTGTGCGACTTCTTTCCATGCGAGTTGACGCTGGGCGCGCAGGAGTTCGCTGGTGTCTTCAATGACGACGACAGCGCCGGTAAGGCCGTTAGCGAGATCGAGGCGTGCGCTGGTGACGGAGAGATGCATGGAACGGCCATCGATTTGGGTTTCAATTTCGGCGGAAGCTGCACCCATGCGCTGGCTGCGGCGAATGATTCGCTTGACGTCTTCGAGCGAGTCAGCGGGAAGAAGCGCGTCGATGGAGAGAGTGTAAATTTCTTCTTCGTTGTTGTGGCCAACGAGTGCGGCGAAGGCGCGATTGGCTTGCAGGACGATGCCGTTTGCATCCAGAGTAACGACGCCGCTGGGGATGGTTTCAACGATGGTTTCAAGCTCGCGCCGGCGCTCCTCGATGGCGAGGGTGGCTTCGCTCAATTGCGCGGTTGAGATTTCAGCGCGACTGCGACTTGATTCCAGATCGGCGGCCATGTGATTGAAGGCGCGCACGAGCTCAGCCATCTCGCCGGTGGAGGTGACGGGAACGCGATGATGATATTTGCCAGCGGCGATTTCATCCATGGCGTCGGCGAGCGATTCGACGGGGCGCGTGATCTGCTTGGCAAGAAAGAGCGCGAGCCACATGCTGGCAAAGAAAACGAATGCGGTGATGAGGAGAAGCATCATCACGTAAGTGGTGCGGATACGGTTGCGCAAGCGGAAAAGCGACCAGTAATCCGACGCGCCGGTGCGAATGCGAACGGCGGTGTCTGTGAGTCCAGGCGGGATGGGCAAGGCAACGACGACAAGTCTGCCGGATTTTGCAGCGGTCATGCCGAGCGCATACTCATTGCCGCTGGCGAGCAGGACGGCTTCATCGCTGCGTTGTGCGGCGTGAAGCAGCGATGAGGAGAATGGGCCACTAAGCTGGATCACGTTGGAGTGCGGATCGTTTAGCCAGGGAAGAAGGCGTGCAGGCGTGGATTCAGTGGGGAGTTGATAGCCGGCGATCAATTTTTGGTCTGGATTGTAGACCGCAGCAAATCCGCCGACTAGCGCGACGTGGTGCGATGCAAGAGTTGTGGAAGCGTTTGCGTCGGACTCGAAATTGTTGAGTGAGGCAACTTCCTCGGCTTCAATGCGGGCGTTGGTAGCGGCGTATTGGGCAAGGGCTTCAACGACGCGTGTGGAATCGTCGCGCAGTTCAGATGTAGGTTGCGAGAACCAGCGGTCGATGGAGCGATTCAGCAGACCGTAGCTGAAAAGGAACATGAAGACTGCGGGCGTGAAGGCGATGAGCGCTGCGCCGAGAACCATGCGAGTGCGCAGACGCGAACCGAGCGCGGAGCTGCGTTGATCGGCGTAGAGCTTGAGGATGTTTCTCAGCAGGAGCAGCATCAGCGTCATCAGGAGCAGGAAGACGAGGACGGTGACGGCGGTGAAGATGAGGGTTTCCTCAGTGGACTCCGGTGTGAGGAAACGCATGTTGAAGGCCTGCAGCGCGGCCAGGATGATGATGACGAGCGCGAGTCCGCCGCCGAGGAGGTAGACGGCGGTGCGTCGCGAGATGGGGCGCAGATTGAGGCGCGGGGCCATGGGGGGATTATAGGCTTTTGGGGAATTCGGAGGCCAGTTGCATCTTTAGGCCGTGTTCGTGCGTCAATCTTATCGGAGGAAGTTATGAAGAAAGTTTTGATAACGATGTTATTTATGTTGCCAGTGTTGGCGATGGCAGAGAAACCGAATCCTGCAGATTACACGGTGAAGATACATGTAAGCAGTTCCCACACTCAACTGGACTGCAGCCAGGTAGATAGAGGAGAAAGTGTCTGCTCATGGCAACAGCACCTGACAGTTATGGTCAACGGTAGAAAATACGAATTACTGGGACCGACCACAAACAAGAAAATCTTCGCTGTTGGTGGAACTTTAGTTCTGCGCACCGGAGACTACCAGGCAAAAACGGTGAAATCCAACGACGAGCATCCTTACGAATATGCCCTAGTCTATGAATTTTTATTTCCTGATGGCGAAACCCGTCAGTATTACGTTGTTAGTGAGTCCGAGTGATGGGCCATATTTGAGAGCAAGCAGGCAGCACTGCACGGTGCGGCCTGCTTGATTTGCACGGCTGTTTAGGCTTTATGCGAGCACCGTTGCCGCCGGCGTCCATGCGCGTTTCTGGCTTTCGGCAACGGCTTTGTAGGTGAGCGCGCCGAGGTAGGTATTCAATCCTTCAGCGAGGCCTGTGTCCTGCTTCAAGGCTTCTTTTGCGCCGAATTTTGCGATGCGCATCATGTACGGGAAGGTTGCGTTGGTCAGTGCGAGCGTAGAAGTGTGCGGCACCGCGCCGGGCATATTGGTGACGCAGTAGTGGACGACGCCATCGACAACGTAGCTGGGATTGGAGTGCGTGGTGGGATGCGCGGTTTCAACACAGCCGCCCTGATCGATTGCGACATCGACGATGACTGCGCCCTTCTTCATCTCAGAGACCATCTTTTTAGTGACGACCTTGGGCGCCATTGCGCCGGGGATGAGAACGCCGCCGATGACGAGGTCGGCCTGACGAACGGCCTCGGCAATGTTGTAGCTGTTTGAGGCCAGGGTGTAGATGCGACCGCCAAAGATGTCGTCAATCTCGCGCAGGCGATTGAGATTCAGGTCAACGATGGTGACCTTTGCGCCCATGCCGAGCGCGATTTTTGCCGCGTTGGTGCCGACGACTCCGCCGCCGATGACGGTGACGTGCGCGGGAGGAACGCCCGGGACGCCGCCGAGGAGAATGCCGCGGCCGCCGTGTTCTTTTTCAAGATAAGCAGCGCCGACCTGCACGCTCATGCGGCCTGCAACTTCGCTCATCGGTGTGAGAAGAGGAAGCGTGTTGGCGCGATCGCGAACGGTTTCGTAAGCGATGCCGATGACTTTGGAGTTGAGGAGTGCGTCGGTGAGGACGGGGAGCGGCGCGAGGTGGAGATAGGTGAAGAGAACAAGACCTTCGCGGAAGAATTTGTACTCCTGCTCGATGGGCTCTTTGACTTTGACGACGAGGTCGGCCTTGGACCATGCGTAACCGGCTTCGCCGACGATCTCGGCTCCGGCGTTCTGGTAGTCGGCGTCGGTGAAGCTTGAGAGGGCTCCAGCATTGGTTTCAACGAGGACGGTGTGACCGGCTTCGACGAGGGCTTTGGCTCCGGCTGGTGTGAGTGCGACGCGTGCTTCGTTGTCTTTGATTTCCTTGGGAACGCCGATGATCATGGTGGATCTCCTCTTCGGATGGTGCACAGGCGCGAAATTCCGTGAGCCTATGCGAACAGGGACGATAATACGCCGGAATTTGCTTCCAATGTGTGCAAAGTTCGTGATTTAATGGCGGTATGAGCACGAAACGTGAGAAAAAAGAGAAATTAGCGCACAAATCAGCCACAGTTATTCAACCGCAGGGAATTTCTGAACGCGGGGCGGCTCTTTCAAAGCGGGAACAGGCGCTTTCAAATTTTGACGAGTTGGATCACGCGATTCTTCATCACTTGGAGCGGCATGGGCGGGCGACGAATTACGAGGTCGGCGATGCGGGGGGGTTGTCGGCTTCGGCGGCGTCGAGGAGGATTCTGGCGCTGGAGCAGGCGGGTGCGATTCGCGGTTATCGCGCGGAGATTAACGACCGGCTGCTAGGGAAGAAGTTGACGGTCTTTTGCCGCATTACGCTGGATGGTCAATCGGCGACGGTGCTGGGAACTTTTGAGGCGGCGGTGCGGAGATTGAAGGGAATTGTGAGCTGTCACTTGATGGCGGGGCAATACGACTACATGCTGATCGCGCGCGTGGCGGGAATTGAGGATTATGGGCGGCTGCATCAGAATGAGTTGTCACGGTTGCCGGGAGTGACGCGGCTGGAGACAAGCTTTGCGCTCAGGGATGTGCTGGAGGGGAAGAGCTAGGTGCGTTTGCGCCAGTAACCGGGACGACGGCTGGCGTGGGCGAGGGCGATGATTTGGATTGCGTCGAGTTGCTGGCGATAGATGATGCTATAAGGAAATTGCTGCAATACGAAGCGTTGCGTGTAGTGAAGATAGCCGGGGTATCGGTTGGGATGCTGCTGGATTTTTTCAATCGCCGGTAAAAACTCATTGAGAAACATTTGATAGGCATCAATGCTGCGAAGAAAATAGTAATCTTCAATCTCCTGAACTTCGATATCAGCTTCAGGATGATAAAAGTACGGTTTCACTCTCTGAATCTCGCTCGCGCTTCGGGCGACAATTTTGCCAACATTCTTTCGCGTACCACTTCACCTGGGATCATCTGAACCTTGCAGGAGTCGATTTCGTCGAGGCGGCGTTTGATTTCGTCATTCCAGGCAGGATCGAGAACGTTGTTAGAGTCGGCGAGCAGGGCGAGCTCATCGGCTAGCCAGAGTTGATCCTCGGGCGAAAGCGTTCGTGCGGTTTCGAGAAGTTGGCGGGCAGCTTCTGTCATTGATAAATTGTAGCGCGAAAGCGGATTGGATGCAGGAAAAAGGCCATGTAGGTATTGGAACTAGATGTGTAGCAGCCGACAACGCCCGCTCATTACCAAAGAATGCGATGAACGGGGAACAGCTTTTATGGCTCTATAAAATTCAAATGATTGGGCCACCTGCCTTACACTCCCAAAATAAAACTGCAACTTCGCACCAACTTCACACCAACTTTTTATTTTCGCTGTTGCAATGTTAATGGATACATCATACCTTCGATTTAAAGGAGTTGTACTCATGAGAAAAGAAGCAATGCAACAATTCGTAAGTATTCTCAATGATCGTTTGTCATGGCAGGAAGCAAGCTTAGCCACCATGGAAGCTAACCCTATTCACAAAGACGAGAATATCAATGAGTTTTTGAAAGCAATCCCACAAGCTCATATCATTGAATTAGAATTCATGATTGAACACTTGAAGAGGGTCTAAGCGCAAACCCCAGAAAATTCTGCATGGGATTTACGCCCAAACTAGAAGGCTTACACGACTGGCGGGATGTTTACCCCTCCCTTGTCTAATCATTGTGGCTTGGCCCGATGATCCTCGAACCACTTCCGCGCCCGCTCTTGCGTTTCCAATAGAACCGACTTTGTCAGGTGCGATGCCGCAAGATCGCGGTCGTCCATGTCGTTTGTACTCGAATGGCTACCGTTTGCACTTGCCAAACTCAACCAAAAGTAGGCTTCAATGTATTCTTGCGGAACACCTTTCCCGTCTGCATACAACCGTCCAAGTCCATTCTGAGCTAGAGCATTGTTTTGTTCGGCTGCCTTGCGATACCATTTCGCGGCCAACCCATAATCTCTGGGAACCGGAGCGTTTTCGGCAGGGTGTAGTACCCTAGAGCTTCCGTCAGGTCCATGGACGACTTTGCCCAGGCCGCCTTCTTCATATATTGATCCAAGCATGTACTCCGATTCAACATCGCCCTGTTCCGCTGCCTTTTGGAATTGAATCATTGCTTCTTTGATGTTCTGCCGCACTCCCCACCCGCCTATCAATTGAAGAGCAAGTTCATACTGTGCCGTTGCATGACCCTGCTCAGCAGCTTTGCGATACCAGAAAGCGGCTTGAGCATAGTCCTGTGGAACACCTTCACCATTGCAAAATGCCAATCCAAGATGGAATTGTGCAGGAGCATTCCCTTGTTCTGCGGCTTTGCGCCACCATTTGACTGCTTCAACTTCATTCCTCGGAACATCCACGCCGTTGTGATATACAAGGCCAAGATAAAACTCATTGAAAGCGTCTCCTTGCTCGGCAGCCTTATGGAACCACTTAACGGCCTCAACATAATCTCGCGGCACGTCGCCGCCAGTCTCGTATGCCACACCAATGTTGTATTGGGCGGTAGCATTTCCTTGTTCCGCAGCTTTACGAAACCATCGAGTTGCCTCGGCGTGGTCTTTCGGTACTCCCTGACCGCTGTCGTAAAGCATACCAATGTTGAATTGTGAATTGGCATCTCCGGCTTTTGCCTTTGCGAGCAAAGCGGGGTCGATGCCTTTACTTTGGGCTGATAACGCTACGGCCATGCACAGCATCAGCAGCACGGCAGAGAACCACTCGGCGAGATAACGGGATTTCGGCATAAAACACCTCTCGCGATTACTTGATAGCGATTTTAACGAAAAAATGGCCGTCATCGCTGTAGCTAACAATTCAAAAATCATCTCGTGAATTAATTTAGTATATGCAGCTACTCGTCCAATGTTTGCTGATAGATTAAAGATCCCCACCCTAGCCGCAAAAACAAAGGCGCGGCGAGGGTGGGGCACCAATTCATTTATTAACGAGTAAAAATGCTTATTCCGCGTTGTCGATCTGCGCGCGCTGGAGCTTGTCGCTGTAGTCGACGTAGACGGCTTTCCATTGGGTGTAGAAGTCGAGCGAGCCGAGGCCTTCGCGGTGACCGTTGCCGGTTTGCTTGACGCCGCCGAAGGGGAGGTGGACTTCAGCGCCGATGGTGGGAGCGTTGATGTAGGTGATGCCGGCTTCCAAATCGCGAATCGCGGTGAAGGCCTGGTTCACGTTCTTGGTGTAGAAGGCGGTGCTGAGGCCGTAGTCGATGGAGTTGGCGATGTCGATGGCTTCTTCGATGGTGCTGAACTCGATGAGGCTGACGACGGGGCCGAAGACTTCTTCTTTGGCGATGCGCATGTTTTTGGTGACGCCGCCGAAGATAGTCGGCTCAAAGAACGTGCCGTGGGCGTAAGGGCCGTCCTTCAATTGATGGCCGCCGCAGAGGAGCTTGGCGCCCTCCGCTAATGCGATAGCACAGTAGCTGGCTGAGGTTTCAATCTGGCTTTCGTTGACTTGAGGGCCGACTTTGATGCCGACTTCAATGCCGTTGCCGACTTTCAATTTTTTGGCGCGGGCGACGAATTTGTCAGTGAACTCCTTGGCGATGGATTTGTGCAGAAGAATGCGGCTGGTTGCCGTGCAGCGCTGGCCGGTGGTGCCGAAGGAACCCCAGAGAGCGCCGTCGAGGGCGAGGTCGAGGTTGGCGTCGTCCATGACGACCATGGCATTCTTGCCACCCATCTCGAGGGAGACGGGCTTGAAGTGCTTGG
>DAHXOQ010000062.1 GCA_027364815.1 Acidobacteriaceae bacterium
GCTTTAGGGTGATTCTACCATTCACCCTAAAGCTCACAAAAAGAGAGTCCACGTGCCTCAAACCAAAAAAAATATTCCGCTCACCTTCCAGGAGCTCTTGTTCCGTCTCCAGGCCTTTTGGGCTGAGCGCGGTTGCGTCCTTCAGCAGCCTTACGACGTCGAAGTCGGCGCCGGAACCATGGCGCCGGAAACCTTTCTGCGCGTCCTCGGCCCCAAGCCATTTCGCGTCGGATACGCGCAGCCCTCGCGCCGCCCCGCTGACGGACGCTATGGCGAGAACCCGAACCGCCTCTTCAAGCACACCCAGTTTCAGCTCATCCTGAAGCCGCCGCCGGTTAACGTGCAGGAACTCTACCTGCTATCGCTCGAAGCCATTGGTATCGATCTAAAACGTCACGACCTCAAATTTGAAGAAGACAACTGGGAGTGGCCAGCCGGTGGCGCATGGGGAGTTGGTTGGCAGGTGATGCTCGATGGACTTGAGATCACTCAGTTCACTTACTTTCAACAGTGCGGCGGAATGGACCTCGATCCCATCTGTGCTGAGCTGACCTATGGTTTGGAGCGCATCGCCGCATTTTTGCAGGATGTGGACTCCATCTACGACATTGTCTGGGCACGTGACCCGGAGACCGGCGCGGTAGTCACCTACGGCGAAGTTCGACTTGCTGAAGAGGTTCAGTTCTCGGTCTACAACTTTGAGTTCGCTGAGATTCCAAAGCTCTGGGAACACTTCCGACTCTACGAGGCCGAAGCGCAAACACTCCTTGCCGACGCAAACAAATTGCTCACGGACGAAAAAGCCAGCTCCGTTGACAAGCGCCGTTTTCCATTGCTCGCCACCTACGAACTCGCGCTCAAATGCTCGCACCTCTTCAATCTTCTCGATGCGCGCGGAGCCGTCAGCGTCACCGAGCGTGTCGGTGTCATCGGCCGAATACGCAACCTGGCTGTCGGCGTCGCCAAAGCTTACGCCGCTCAGCAACTGGTTGCGAACTGAGTTTGTTGTAGCTGTGAAATGTTTTGAAAGGGCGGGTCTTTAGACCCGCCGTACAAGATATCCCAACATCTTTCCGTGGGCTTTAGCCCCCGAGGGAATTCGAAAAAATTATGTCGGATTTTTTAATTGAAATCGGGCTCGAAGAAATACCCGCCCGCATGATCGCTACCGCGGAGGCCGAACTTGGTCGCCGTGTTCACGAGCTGCTTGCCCGCGAGCGCCTCATCGACGCGTCTTCCACGCTGACCACCTTCTCCACGCCGCGCCGCATCGCCGTCCGCGTTACGGGCCTCGCTGCTGCGCAAGCCGACACTCGCGAGCAATTAGTCGGCCCCTCGTGGAAGGTTGCCTTCAAAGACGACAAGCCCACACCCGCGGCTGAAGCATTCGCTAAGAAAGCCGGCGTTGCTGTCGGTGCTCTCGAAAAAATCACCAACGCAAAGGGCGAGTATGTCGGCGCAACAGTTGAGCGCAAAGGCCGGAAGGCAGAGGAGATTCTCAGCGCCGAACTTGCTAAAGAAATCCTCGCCATTTACTGGGCAAAAAACATGTACTGGCGCGCGCAAAAGCCTGAGCGCTTTGTTCGCCCCGTCCGCTGGCTCGTCGCGCTTCTCGACACAGCCATTCTTCCGCTTGAAATCGCCGGCATCAAGGCCACGAATTTGAGCCGCGGCCATCGCATCCTTCACGATGCCTCGCCCGTGCAGCCTTCGCTCGTCGAAATCAAGAACCCCGCAGCCTACGAAGCCGCGCTCAAGGCAGCGTATGTTTTGGTCAGCGTCTCCGCACGCCGCGAGGCGATCCGCAAAGCGCTTGACGCAGCCACCCGCACAGTGGCTGGCGCCCGCTGGCGTGAAGATGAGCCGCTGCTTGAGACGGTTGTGCATCTCACCGAGTGGCCCACTGCTCTCCTCGGCAATTTTGAATCTGAGTATCTCGCGTTGCCGGAAGAAGTTCTGGTCACCGTCATGCGCGACCACCAAAAATATTTTGCAATCGAGTCCGCTCAGGGAAAACTCGCGCCGCATTTCCTCGCCGTGCTCAACACGGAGGTCGACGAAGAGGGCCGCGCTATCATCCGCCACGGCAATGCGCGTGTTTTGAGAGCTCGCTTCAAGGACGCGCAGTTCTTCTGGGAGACCGATCAAAAGCACCCGCTCACCGCGCGCCTTGAAATGTTGAAATCTGTCACCTTCCAAAAAGAACTTGGCAGCTACTATTGGAAGACCGAAGAAAATCTCAAGATTGCGAAGACCCTCGCCACAGCCGTCAAAGCTGCCGGCATTCAGCTCGACGAAGCCGCGCTCTTGAAGGCCACAGAACTCGCCAAGACCGACCTCACTGCCGAACTCGTCAAGGAATTCACTGAACTTCAGGGCATTATCGGCGGACTCTACGCGAAGGCGCAGGGCCTCGGTGAATCCGCTGCCGCCGCTATTTACTCGCAGTACAAACCGGCTTCAACGGACGACGCTATCCCCGCCACGATCGAAGGCCAGTTACTCGGCCTGGCCGATCGCATTCAGACCATCACTGCGATGTTCTCAATCGGCAACGCGCCTACTGGTTCGAAGGACCCCTTCGCGCTGCGTCGCGCCGCTAATTCGATCGTGAAAATTTTGGCCGAGTCTGGTCTCCCGCTCATACTATCAAGCCTTCAATCCGCAGCCGGGAAGAGCACTGAGGTTGAAGCTTTCTTCCATGAGCGTGTGCACTTCTATCTCAAGGATGTGCGCGGCTTTGCTTACGACGTAGTCAGCGCCGTTCTCGCAAATGATGCAGATGACATTCGCGATTGCATCGCCCGCGCTGAAGCTCTCACTTCAGTTCGCGGCTCTGCAGATTTTGTAGCAATTTCAGCCGCCTTCAAGCGCATCAAGAACATCCTGCGCCAGGCCGAAGAGAAGAAAGAATCCATTCCCTCCTCAGCACCCTCCGCATCCGTGCTCGTTGAGGCTGAAGAAAAATCTCTCCTCGCCGCCGCCTCTGCACTTGCTCCGAAAGTAGCTGCTCTGCAAAAAGATCGCAACTACGGAGCTGCTCTCGAAGCCATCGCCACTCTGCGTCCAGCCGTCGATGCCTTCTTTGAAAAGGTGATGGTCATGGCGCCCGAAGCCGAACTCCGCGCCGCACGTCTCGCATTGATTCAATCTGTTCTCGCTGGCTTCTCGCGCATCGCAGATTTCAGCGAGATCGTCACAAGTTAATCACAAACAATTTTTACTAACACAAAAATGCCAGGCTCAAAGCTTGGCATTTTGTCTGATGATTTCCTGAGTCGCGCTCCAATCCATCTCACCCAATCCCTGTGCAATCGCCGCATCCATGCGCGATGCAATCAGATCCGCCAACTCCAGCGGGCACTCCACGTTCTTTGCCGCATCCTGCATCAACTGCAAATCTTTTCTTCCCGCCACCATCGCGAACCCAACCTCGCTCTCTTTTTCGCGCGCCGTCAATCTCCGCGCATATCCCTTGAATCCCGGCGGCGCAACAAACCCCTCGTAAAACCCGCCGAGCACCTCGCGCGGCACGCCAGATTTCTCACCCAGCGTCAACCCCTCACTAATCAACTCCATCAGCCCCGCGATAAAAAAATTCAGGCAGAGCTTCACACTATTCGCCACACTCGCCGCACCCTCGAGCGGAACCACGCGCTCCGCATAGGCCGCGCAAACCGGCGTCACCTCCGCAATCGCGCTGGCATCGCCAGCCAGTATCTGCACCAACCTGCCGGCCGCCGATGCATCCGGCCTTCCCAGCACCGGACCCGCGACATAACGCAGTCCGTGCGCCTTGTGCAACGCCTCCAATCTCTCGGCACACTCCGGAGAAATCGTCGTTACGCAGAGATGAATCGCACCTTGCCGCATTGCCTTCAGCACATCACTCCCCGCATGGAAGACCTCATCGAGCGAGTGGTCATCGAACAGGCAGCTGATCACCAATTCCACATCGCGCACTGCCTGCGCAGGGTCGTTTGCAATTGTCGCGCCCAACTCGGCAAACGGTTGCGCCTTTACTACGCTGCGGTTCCAAACCGTCAATGCGTTTCCATGCGTCAGCAGACGCGTTGCCATTCCCGAGCCCATACGGCCCAATCCCAAATACGCAATCTTCATCGCTCGCCTCCAAAACCTTTGAACAATTCCATTCAATCACAGCGGATTGCTCTCGAATCACCCGGCATCCGCGCTATCTTGCCACCAACTCCCCCGTCTACAATTAAAGATGCATGGCCGACAGCCTCTATCTGAGCCTCTGGTACCCCAGTTTGCGCACCGAAGAAATCGGTGACAAGCTCATGCGCGTGCTGCTTCAGTTTGCAAAGCATGGCGGCGAAGAGCGCGTCTACTCGGCCACCGTCTGGCCATTCAACTGGAGCGAGTCGCCGGTTTTTCAGCGCGTCTATCGTTCGGTGACTCGCGAAACTCCCGCGTCCCCGGCGACAAAGGATACGCAGCTAGCCCATGATTTGCTCGGTGAATCTGAAGCCGTCAACCCACTTGGTGAGCTCAAAGTTACCCAAGGCATTGATCCTGCGGTCGCCGTCGCTGAAGCCCTTGAAAATCTCCACGACGACTACGCCTACGAATTTCAAATTGGCTGGTCACTCTGGGAACTCGATCCCAAACCAACGGCCACCAACTTTGCTCCTCGCTGGATTCACGAACCGCGCCTCGTCCGCGTCACTGCTTTTGGCCCACTCTTTGACGACGGCGCTTACGAGCAGGACGGCCACATCCGCATCGACTTCGGCCCGGACACACTGTTTCTCGAAGAGGAGACCGAACTCGACGATCAGGCCTCACGTCATGTCGAAGAAAATCTCCGCCACCTGATCGAACTCGCCCACGCTGTTGAAAAAGCCTCCGGCGCAACCGCGCGTCTTCTTTGGAGCGAACTCGGGGAGAGTCTCGCGCTCCGCCTGATGCAGCGTCTGAATGTGGGGAATTGAACTGTGCGCATTACGATTGAAAGACTGCGTACCCTGGTGCTTGTTCTTGGCGCACTTCTGATCGCAGCCATCGCAATCTTTCTTTTCATCAGCCACTGGCGCAATCGCGCAAAGACAATTGATATTCCCTCACGTCTCGGAATCAACATCACTGATCAATCCGATCACGTCATCTACACACAGAGTCACGCTGGCCGTGCAGTCTTCAAAATTGACGCCGCCAAAGTTGTGCGGGTCAAAGACGGCATTGCTACTCTTTCCGACGTCACCATCGATCTTTACGGCGCGGAAGGTTCGCGTGTCGATCGCATTGAGGGCAAACAATTCGAGTACGACCAGAAGGCTGGCATAGCCAAAGCTATCGGTCCGGTTGAAATTACATTGATGAAACCGGGGCAGGCTCCCATTATCGCGCCTAAGGCCACAACCCATACACTCCAGGAAAAATCTGCAAAGAGCGCCACTCTGACAAATGCCGTTGCTACTGCAGAAACTGGCGACATCCACGTCAAAACCAGCGGTCTTGTCTTCGATCAAAAAACCGGTGTCGCACAAACCAGCGAGAAAGCCGAATTTATTCTTGCCCAGGGCGAAGGAAGTGGAATTGGCGCGCTCTTTGATTCGCAACTAGGTCGCATGGTTCTCGACCATAATGTTCAGCTGCACATTCTGCACGGCGCTAAAAATGGTTCTGTCCCCGTTTATCTGGAAGCCAACCATGCCGAGTTTGAGCGAGGCAGCATGCTCTGCCATTTGCGCAACGCAACTCTTACTCAACGCGACACAACTGCGAAGGCCACAGCCTCTTCCATTCTCTTCCGTGAAGATGGCTCAGCCGACAAACTCGATGCATCCGGCGGATTTACCCTCTCAACCAGAAAGGGCACCCCTATCAGCGCGCCTAGCGGGCATCTTGAATTCGACAATCGCAACCACCCGCTGCGCGGGCATTTGGACGATGGTGTCACTCTCGACTCGACAGAATCACGCAACGATGCCAACATCAAACTCAACCGTGCTATGCACGGAAGCTCACCCACCGCGCAAATCGTTTTCACGGCACTCGGCGATTTGCATACCGCGCACCTCGAACGCGGTGTTGAATTCTCCAGTACTGAAGATCGTGAGCAGGGAACTCAGAAAAATCATCTTCTCCGCCACTGGAATTCGCCGATCGCCGATCTTGAATTCAAAAAAGACGCAAAGGGTAGAACCAATCTCAAATCAATTCATGGCACGGGCGGCACAACCATCAAGTCAGAATCGCAGCGGACTCTCGCTAATAATCCTGGACCTGTTCTGCCATTGCGCATCGCCGCTGACGATCTTTTCGGCATTTTCAACGCTCAAGGCACACTTGATTCAATGACTGGAACCGGCCATTCGCTCATTGAGCAAACCACCGAGACCGGCGCACATCAGATCGCTATCGGAGACAAACTCGACGCACATTTCAGCGAAGATGTGCATGTGTCAGCAACAAAAAATCACATGACCTCACTGCCTAATTCTTCCGGCATCTCAAACCTGGACCATGCAACTCTGCTCGGTCACGTTGTACTGGTGCAAACACCAGTTACAAACTCAACTGGCGCGAATAGCGCCGCCAACCACACAAACTCCGCACCAGTACGCGCCACAGCCGGACGAGCAGAATACGAAGGCGCAGGCGAGTGGCTCCATCTCACAATCTCACCACGCATTGCAAATGGAGGTCTGGAGATGACCTCCGAACGCATGGACGTCTCCCGCGCATCGGGTGATGCCTTTGCGCACAACAATGTCAAAGCCACATGGGTGAACGAAAAATCGATTGCAGAAAAATCATCCGGCGAAAAAGCCACTACCTCTGCAGGACTTGGTGGAGAGGGTCCCGCACACGTCGTTAGCACCGAAGCCGAACTCAGGCAATCCACCGGAGATGCCATCTTCCGCAATCAGGCCCGTCTCTGGCAGGGGCCGAACTTTGTCTCCGCGCCTGTCATCACTCTGAATCGTAATCGCCAAACACTCGTTGCGGAAGACGCGCCGGCAAAATCCAAATCTAATGCCGAGCCGTCTGTCTACGCTGTCTTCCTCAGCGCTTCGATGCCCAAATCAACAGCAGGCCAGGGTAAGACAACTTCAAGCCAAAACCCTCCACAACCTATGCGTTTCCATGGCGCGCATCTCAAGTACTCTGCGGCCGAACGCAAGGCATGGCTTACCAGCCTATCGAATACCTCGTTCGTCACTGCCGACACCGGCTCTGGCCATATCCAAGCCAACACTATGGAACTCACTCTGCTCCCAGTCGGTGTCACCAACTCCGGCCCCGGCAACGAAGGTTCAACTTCGCAAGTCGACCACCTGATCGCACGCGGCCACGTCCGGCTCAACTCCGCAGGTCGCATCGGAAGCGGCGAAGAACTCATCTACTCTGGCGAGTCCAGCGAGTACACACTCACCGGCAGCTCGGCCAATCCTCCCAAACTCAACGACCCTACACGAGGAAGCGTGACCGGAGAAACTTTGATTTTCAATGGCCGCAATGATAGCGTCAAAGTTGTGGGCCCACACACATCAACGGAAACTACGACACAAAAATAAGCTGTGAAGAGAGCACCAGAACAGAAAGAATCATGCAAACTTTAAGCGCTCAACATTTGGGGAAATCCTACAAAGGCCGCCGCGTCGTCCGAGGTGTTGACATCAACGTCAGCCGCGGAGAGGTCGTCGGTTTGCTCGGTCCCAACGGTGCCGGAAAAACTACCAGCTTCTATATGATTGTTGGCCTCGTCGAACCGGAATCCGGACGCGTCCTCGTCGACGAAGAAGAGATTACGAATGTCCCCATGTACCTCCGCGCCCGCAACTACGGCATCAGCTACTTGCCGCAGGAGCCATCGGTTTTTCGCAAGCTGACCGTTGAGCAGAACATCCTCGCTGTCCTTGAAGCCCAGGAATTATCGAGCGAAGAGCGCCGCACCCGCACTGAACGCCTCATCCATCAGCTCAACCTCGATCACATTCGCACTACACTCGGTTATGCGCTCTCAGGTGGTGAGCGTCGCCGCGTTGAGATAGCTCGCTGCCTTTGCATTCAACCCAACTTCATCCTTCTCGACGAGCCCTTTAGCGGCATCGATCCTATCGCTGTCTTCGACCTGCAAAAGATCATCTTCGACCTCAAGGCCGGTGGCATCGGCATCCTTATTACCGACCACAATGTACGCGAAACCCTCTCCGTCACTGACCGCGCTTACATCATCGCCGAGGGCAGCATCTTCCGTGCCGGAACTCCCCAACAACTCGGAAACGATCCTGAAGTTCGCAGAATCTACCTTGGTGAAGGCTTCTCAATGAATTAGGAAATGGTTTGAATAACTATATTGATATATTCATTAACTCACTCATTAAAATCCCCGTAAGCATGTGAGAACCATACAACACTTTTATCGCCTCTTTAGTCTCTCCACCGCCGGCCATTTCTACCCATGCTTATATTCTGCAGCGCTTATTCTAAAATGCTCGTCCGCCATTCTTCATTCGGCCTAACGACGTGCTTGATTGAAGTCTGGATGGACGATGAAGAACGCCGTGCCTGCTTCCTTTTTGAGGCCAAGCGTTAAACGCTTGCCCCGAATACAAGTCCAACTCTGTACCGCAAAGTGATATGTGGTACAGAGTTAGATTTTTTCCACTATCTCCTTATAAAAATTTCTTAACTTCCACAAATATTTACAAATAGTGCCCTTTAACAGCGTCTTGCGTCACACAATGAGTCACCTAAATTGCGTAGAATTAAGTTCAACTGTGAGATTGTTCAAATTGGCACTCAAATTGCCTTAAAGCAACTTGAGGTCCATTTCAGGAACTACCCTCTTTTGAGCAATCCACTTTCCGCTTTACCCGGTTTTCCGACCGCGTCAACATCGCTACTAAGACCTAACGGGAATGAGAATTTGCTCATGTCGCTGATGCAACCCAAATTGAATTTGAAGATTGCGCAACGCCAGATACTCACTCCGGGTCTGATGCAGATGGTGAGCGTTCTCGCGCTCAACAATCTCGAGCTCAAGGAGATGATCCATGCCGAGATGGTCGAAAATCCAGTACTCGAAGAAATCGACGAAACCGTTCCCTTGCTTGACGACGTGGAGAGTCGTAAACAGCAGCTCGATGACCGGCACACCACTGCCGAGCGAGACGCAGCCGCCGCGTCTGTGGATGATGTCGCAGGTAAACCCAAAGACTCATTCGAGGAGATTGATTTCGGCTCCTACTTCCAGGAGTATCTGGACCCGGGATTTCGCACGCAACGCGAGTATGAGGAGATCGAGAAGCCTTCATTTGAAAACTTCCTTTCTCAGCCAACTACTCTCTCCGATCACCTGGCGTGGCAACTGGGAGCGATGATCGTCGAGCCACGTCTGCGCGCAGCAGCGGAGTTCATCATCGGCAACCTCAATGAAGATGGTTATCTGCCATTCACCGATGAAGAGCTACTTGACGCGCATCAGCAGGAACTCGAAGGCGACGCAGATGGCACACTTCTTCATCAGGCCATCCATCTGATCCAGAGTCTCGACCCCGCCGGTGTAGCCGCTCGCAATCTCCGTGAGTGCCTTCTCATTCAGATCAACGCTCAGCAGCGCGAATTTGAGAATATCTACTCGCACCGCGCGGCAGACAACGAAATTCATCGCAGTTTCCACGCCGAAGCGGAGGCCCTTCTTACAGAGCGCCAGCAATCATTTGCACTCGCTACGACAATTATTGTGAATCAACTCAACCTCCTCCAGAAGCGCGACCTCAAAGAGCTCGCCAAGGCCATCGGTGCTACCGCCGAGCAGACTCAAGCCGCTGTCGAGTTCATTCGCACTCTTGACCCGCGCCCCGGCAGCCGTTACAACCAGGAGCAAACCCGCCTCATTGAGCCCGATGTTGCTTTCGTTAAGCGTGATGGCGAGTGGTTCGTCGCACTCAATGAAGAAGATTTGCCCACCCTGCGCCTCAGCCATCAGTACCGCCGCATGCTCGTCTCCGAGAGCACAGATAAAGAAGTTAAAGAGTACGTCAAGGAGCGCTTTCGCTCCGCCATCCAGCTCATGCGTAACATAGCCCAGCGCAAAAGCACCATCCTGCGCACTTGCGAGGTCATCGTTCGCCGCCAGCGCGAATTCCTCGACGCCGGCATCGAATCTCTGCGACCGATGATGATCAAAGAAGTTGCGGAAGAGATTGGTGTTCACCCTTCTACGGTCTCTCGCGCCGTAGCCAACAAATACGTCCACACGCCGCAGGGCGTCTACGAACTCCGCTTCTTCTTTACCGAGGGCGCCAACGGCCCTGAAGGCGCTGACACGCCTCTCGTCGTGCTCAAGCGCAAAGTCCGCAAGCTCATTGAAGAAGAAGACGCACACCACCCCCTCACAGACGACCAGCTCGCCATCATGTTACGTGCGCAGGGTATTCAGCTCACCCGCCGCACCGTGGCCAAATATCGTGAAGACATGAAAGTCCCACCTACGCACCAGCGCCGACTGCGCTGATTTTTTCTTTCTCCACCCGTCAAATTCTGGGCCTCCGATTCTCTTGGTTTGTTTCTAGTACCAGAACGGGGCCATTTACATTATTCAATCCGAGTTTTTGCTACGAAGTCGAGTCTGCTGCATGCAATACATACATACCCCCAGCCTGGTGTGCTATGCTCCTCCTCTTGGGAGAAGAAATTCTCCCGAACTTCCGTGTGAATCAAGCCACGGAAGGTTGAGTAACCGGAGGCTTTTGTATGAACGTTGAGTACACTGCTCGTCAGGTAAGACTCACAAAATCACTTCAAACACTCGCTGAAGAAGCTCTCGAGCGCATTGGCCGCATTCTCGGCAGAACTGCGCACGCACACATCACGCTCTCATCTGAGCGACTCGAACAGATTGTTGAAATCAAGCTCAAGCTCCGTCAGCAAACCCTCGTCGCCACTGGCCGCGACGAATCCCACATCGGTGCCATGCGCAAGGCTCTCACTCACATTGAGCAGCAGGCCCGCCGCAGCCAGGAGCGCACGCGAGATCGCAAGCGCCTTCCGCGTGAAGAGACTGTTCTTAAAGCTCCGCCAGTCTCACGCCAGAAAACACGCCCATCCGTTCCCGACGAGCTTCCTGTCTTTGAGCCTGAGCTTATAGCGCTCAACAATCATTCGCCCGCAGCGCGCCCCCGCAAAACCAAGGTCAAAGCAGAGATTCCCGTTCACAGCTTCCCACAGCGTAAAAAAACTGTGGAACCCCACATCCACCACGACAGCGACGCCATCGCCATCTCACCCATGTCCGTCGAGCAAGCCGTCAAAGAAGCTGAGTTCACTGATCGCGACCTGCTCATATTTCGCACTGCCAAAAACCAGCAATACGTTCTCCACCGCCGTCGCGATGGCCAGATGGTGCTCGTAGAAATTCCTTGAGTTACTAATGCGTTTTCTCAAGCGGCCCATTCGTTGTACCATGAACTCAATGAGCTCAGTGCGCAAGGCCGCCAAACCCGCGAAAAAACCAGCGAAGGGTGCTGCAAAATCCGCACCCTTCGCTAAAAAATCCGTAGTGAAGCCGGCGAAAAAAAACGCAATCCTCATCCATGCGCCTCACGCGGACACCGCATCCAAAACACGGCGCGGCAAAGAACTCGTCATCGTCACGGGAATCTCCGGCGCCGGAAAAGCCAGCGTATTGCGCGCATTTGAAGACATCGGCTTTCAGGCCGTCGAAAACCTTCCCCTCGAACTCCTACCCAATTTTGCCGAGCTGATCCGTCACTCCAGCGAGATTCAGCAAGCCGCCATCGTTGTCGACATTCGCGAAGGCCAAACCC
>DAHXOQ010000063.1 GCA_027364815.1 Acidobacteriaceae bacterium
GAGACGAGGAGGCCGCCAACGATGGTGATGCCGAGGGGCTGGCGCAACTCGGAGCCTGCGCCCATTCCGATGGCGAGCGGCAGGCCGCCGAACAGAGCCGCCATGGTCGTCATCATGATGGGACGGAAGCGCAACAAGCAAGCTTGAAAAATTGCTTCTTCAGAGGATTTGCCCTCATTGCGCTCGGCATCCAAGGCGAAATCGATCATCATAATGGCATTTTTCTTTACGATGCCGATGAGCAGGATAATGCCGATCAACGCAATGACAGAGAACTCAGTATGCGTGATTAGCAGCGCCAGCAGCGCACCGACACCCGCGGAGGGCAAGGTGGAGATGATGGTGATGGGATGGATGTAGCTCTCATAAAGAACGCCAAGAACAATGTAGACCGTGATGAGGGCGGCGAGGATGAGGAGCGGTTCGTTCGAGAGCGAGGCCTGGAAAGCGGCGGCGGTTCCCTGGAATGTTGCGTTGATACTGAGCGGCATGTTGATGCGTTTTTCAACGCGTTGAACAGCGAGGACCGCATCACCGAGTGCTTTGCCGGGAGCGAGGTTGAAGCTCACGACAGTTGACGGGAACTGACCCTGATGGCCGTAGGCAAGTTGCGCACGCGATTGTTCCCAGTGCGCCAACATGCTGAGCGGGACCTGCGTTCCATTGGAAGATTTGACATAGAGATTCGAAAGCGTCGAAGGGTCGGACTGAAAGTCGGGGCTGACCTCCATCACGACGTGGTATTGGTTCAACTGCGTGAACATCGTGGAGACCTGGCGCTGACCGAAGGCATCGTAGAGGGTGTTGTCGATGTCTGCCATCGCGATGCCGAGACGCGCGGCGGTGTCGCGGTCAATCACAAGTTTTGCGCCGAGTCCTTTTTCCTGCAAGTCGCTCGCAACATCCGTGACGTCGGCTTCTTTGCTGAGTTCTGAAACCATGAGGTTGGTGTACTTGCTCAGTTCGGCCTGGTCGGGGTCCTCAAGCGAATACTGAAATTGCGTTCGGCTGACGCGATCTTCAACCGTGAGGTCCTGCAAGGGTTGCAGGTAAAGCTGAATATCCTCAACAGCGGCGAGCTTCGGCTGCAACCGGCGAATGACTTCAGTAGCGCTGATTCCGCGATCAGACAGCGGCTTCAAATTGATTTGAATGCGGCCGGAGTTCAGCGTGGTGTTGGTGCCGTCAACTCCGATGAATGAAGAGAGGCTTTCAACAGCATCGTCTTTAAGAATGATGTCGACGAGCTTCTGCTGGCGCTCTGACATGCTGTTGAAGCTGACAGATTGCGGAGCCTCGGAGATGCCGAGGATCACGCCGGTATCCTGCACCGGGAAGAATCCTTTGGGAACGATGAGGAAGAGCAGAACAGTTGCAACGACAGTTCCGATGGTGACCATCAGCGTAATGAATTTGTAGCGCAGGACGACCTGGAGCGTTTTGCCATACCACGCGATGACTGAATTGAAGGCATTTTCGGAAATGCGGAAGAAGGCGCTCTGTTCTGACTCGGGGTGATGTTTGAGGATACGTGAGCACATCATCGGCGTCAGCGTGAGCGAGCCGACGGCGGAGCCGAGGATGGTGGCGGCGAGAGTGATGGCGAACTCGCGGAAGAGGCGGCCCACGACATCGCCCATGAACAGAAGCGGAATCAAAACGGCAATCAGGGAGACGGTGAGCGAAACAATGGTGAAGCCGATTTGCTCAGAACCTTTGAGTGCGGCTTTGAGCGGATCCATGCCCTCTTCAATGTAACGGGAGATGTTCTCAATCATCACGATGGCGTCATCTACGACGAATCCCGTGGAGATTGTGAGAGCCATCAGCGTGAGGTTGTTGAGCGAGTAGCCGAGCAGGTACATGACACCGAAGGTACCCTGGATGGACAAGGGAACAGCGACAGAAGGAATGACCGTGGCTGCGCGATTGCGCAGAAAGAGGAAGATCACCATGACGACGAGGCCGACTGTGAGCATGAGCTCGAATTTGACGTCGTCAACGGAGGCGCGGATCGTAACGGTGCGGTCAGTGAGGATATGAATGTTGACGCCCGCCGGCAAACTGGCAGAGAGCTGCGGCAGGAGTTTTTGAATGCGATCAACAACGGCGATGATGTTTGCGCCGGGCTGGCGTTGAATGTTGACGATCACGGCGGGCTGCTTGTTCATCCAGGCGGCCTGCCAACTGTTCTCTGCGGCGTCGACAACGGTGGCCAGGTCAGAGGTGCGCACCGCAGCGCCGTTGCGATAGGCGACAATGATGGGCTTGTAATCCTGCGCGTTGAGCACCTGATCGTTCGCGTTGATGGTGAAAGCCTGTCGCGCGCCATTCAATGTGCCCTTGGCCTGGTCAACATTGGCAGCGGCAAGCGCGGCACGCAGATCTTCAAGGCTCAAATTGTAAGCGGCTAGTTGCGCGGGATTGGCCTGCACGCGCACAGAAGGTTTTTGTCCTCCCGCGATTGAGACAAGACCGACGCCGGAGACCTGCGAGATCTTCTGCGCGAGGTTCGTGTCGGCGGCGTCTTCAACCTTATCAAGCGCCATCGTATCCGATGTCAACGCGAGCGTCATAATCGGCGCGTCAGCCGGGTTGACCTTGCTGTAGATAGGCGGGTTCGGCAGATCAGTCGGAAGGTAGCTGTTAGCCGCGTTGATCGCAGCCTGCACTTCCTGTTCGGCAACGTCGATGTTCTCGTCGAGGTTGAACTCAAGCGTGATAACCGACCCGCCGCCGGAACTGACACTCGTCATCTGCTTGAGGCCGGGCATCTGCCCGAATTGGCGCTCAAGCGGCGCTGTGATTGAGGAGGACATCACCTCAGGCCCAGCGCCCGGATAAAACGTCAGCACTTGAATAATCGGATAATCAACTTCAGGCAGCGCTGAAACCGGCAGTTGCGTGTAAGCAACAAAGCCCACGAGAAGGATCGCCGTCATCAGAAGTGATGTGGCGACCGGTCGAAGAATGAATGGCCGGGAGGGACTCACGGCTTCATCCTTCCACCACCTGCGGTGGGGCCACTCGCGCCTTTGGCGCCTCCAGTTGGGTGAGGTGAGTTGGATCCTTTTTTAGAAGCTTTTTCAAATGTACCGGATTTTGTTTCAGGACTCACAGGGGATGTTGCGGGTGCTGCGGCGCGCTGACGCGCTACGCTGATGGTGACAGGAGCATCGTCCCTCAAACGGTCAGCGCCGTCGGTGACAACTTTGTCCTGGGCATCAACGCCAGAGTCAATAATCGTTTGCTGACCTTCAGCCAGAGCAATCTTCACGCTCTTGCGCTTGACAATGGATTTCGTCGCGTCCTTGGGGTCAACTGCGGTGACCCAAACAAAAGAACCCTGCGAGCCGGTCTGAATTGCGGCCGAGGGAACGACAAGCGCATTCTCGCGCTGCTCCATAATCAGGTGAATGTTCACGAATTGATTGGGAAAAAGCTGCTGATATTTGTTGTCGAAGACAGCTTTGAGTTTGTCAGTTCCGGTAGTCGTGTCAATCTGATTGTCGGCGGTCAGCAGTTGTCCGGTGGCCAGCTTCTGCACATCGCCGCGGTCAAAGGCTTCGGCTGCAAGTTTGTGATCGTTGGCAAGTTTGTGCAGAACGGGAGGGAGTTGGCTCTCCGGCAAAGTAAAGTAGACGGCGATTGGCTGAAGCTGATTGATGATGACAAGGTTGGTTGTATTGGCAGTGATGATGTTGCCGGGATCGACGAGCCGCAATCCGATACGCCCCGTGATAGGAGCTTTAATGTAGCACCAATCGAGAGAGAGTTGCGCCGTCTCGATAGCGGCCTTGTCTGATTCAATGGCGCCGAGGTACTGGCCCTGGTTTGACTCGTCTGCGTCGAGAGTTTCTTTGGAGACCACGCCGGCCTCGTAAAGCGCCTTGTAGCGCTGGAACTCGGCCTGCGCATTTTTCAGCAGCGCCTGATCGTGCGCCAGCGTTCCTTTGGCCTGGTCAAGCGCCGCCTTGTAAGGGCTTGGATCAATGACCATGATTGTCTCGCCCTCGTGCACCAGTTGCCCTTCAGTGAATTTAACCGGCATAAGCTGGCCACTGACGCGCGCCTTTACGGTGACTGTGTAATAGGGAGTGACAGTACCGAGCGCCGTCAGGAAGATGGGCAAGGACTTCTGTTCAACGGCAGCAACCTGCACCGGCGTGGGCCGGTTCTGCAATGACGCCGCAGTAGTAACATCAGCCTGCTTTTTAGCCTGAACATTCGAGTAGATGCGCCACGCAATGAAGGTACCTATGGCGATGATCACCAGATAAAGGATCGGTCGCAGCCATGAATTGCCAGTACCAGTGTTACCTGATTTATCGCTCTGAGCGATACCGCGATTGGAGTCAATACCTGTATTGAGGTCAAGAGACATGAGTCTTTTCCCGTCAAATTGAATTTTTTCTTGTCAGTACTGCAGTTTAATTTGCTGGAGCCATACACGTACAGTGCGATTGACTGAGCCGTAGTTGGTCAATTTTGCACATTAAGAGTGTGGATTGTGCTGCCTTTAGGGAGACGAAATACCGGGCGCGAAGGTTGCGTTGAGCAGCAAGAAATTTTAGCCCATCATACGTTGCAAATAAGGTGCAGAAATTATTGAGCTATTTGTTGATAGATGAAATATCGTTCGTTTCCGCTGACGACCTGGCCGGAAAATTCCTTCACTTCACGGATGTGCAGTGATTCAAGCATGGGATCTGGGAGTTTTTGGCTGGTAATGATGATCTCCGGGCTCTGGTTTGCGGCCTGGTTCAATGTGCGAAGTCGCGCCAGTTTATCAGCGGTGAGTGGGTTTTCATAATCCCAATTCCGCGCGTACTTGTAGAAGGAACCCTCACAATCGCATGCCGCATAGAAGACTGAGGCACGCTCCAGGTAGCCGACAATTGCCGGCCCTGATGCACCGACGACAATAATTGGCGATTGGTCAAGATGGCTTTCGCGAAGCCACAGCGCGGCGTTATGCGCGTTGGAGTAAGGGCGGCTCCACTCGCGAGCAGCCGAGTAGAGACCGTATGCGGCCTGCAAAGTGAGGAACGAGATCAGCAGCGCAAAGGACGCGTTGGGACGTAGCAGAAAGTGCGCATTCGGTGCGGCAGGTGAGCGGGAATCAATGAGGAGCGCGAGCAGAAACGCGGCGAAGATCATTCCGTAATGGCGCAGGTCAGGCAGGTGAATGGTGATTGCGAAAGCGAAAATCTCGACCAGGCAAGCGAGCAGGAAGAAAAGCCTGGCACGTGTGGTGCGCAGGATGAGCGCCGCAACACCGAGGCATAGAAGTGAAAGGGCAATCGAGAGCAGCGGCGCCTGAGTTTTGCCGGGGAGTATGCCGGAGAGGAATGAAAACTCGTGAATAAGTGGATAAGGAATGAAGATACCCGCCCAGAGACCGCTCAGCGCGACGAGGAAGTTATGGCCTATTGAGTATGAGATTCTTCCGTAGTGGGGCAGATACTCGTCCGATGGTGGGCGAATCGTGAGATAAGCAAGGAGCGTGCTGGCGATTAATACGATTGTGAGGCAGATACTCTCTAAATTACGGAAGCCTTTGAAACCATTGCGTGTATGTCTGGTTGACTCAGGAAGAAACAGCCAGAAGGCCAGCAAGAATGCAATAGGAATTGCAAAAAAATGCGTCTGGATGGCCAGCGCAAGAAAAAGTATAGATAGATAGTTAACTTTGCGCTTATTGCTATAACTAAGCAACGCGGCAGTTAGCAACAAAACAGCCAGCATATAACTGCGCGCCAATGTTCCATCAGTATAGAAAAGCGTGAACGAGAAGATGAGCAGGAGGCGAACTATGAGTTTCAATTCGCGTACAGAAAGAATAAGCCACGCTTCAGTGAGTGCGAGCAGGTAATTAAGGATCTGCATTCCAACAGGATTCCAACTGATGTGCGAAGGAATGAGCAGCAGCAGATGCCAAAGCGCAGGATGACCTTCGTAGCGCAGGTTCTGAAAGAGTTCAGCAATTGACCTGCTGTCGCGCGCGATCAAGAACGCCTGGAGTTCGTCACTCCACATCTGATGATGGAAGATGGTGAAGCCAAGCAGAAGCGCGTACGCAAGCCACGCGATCATCCTTGAGATGCGTCCAACCCGGTTCAGCGACATCTGTGTTGCATCGGTCGGCAATATGGATACATTCTTCATACTTTGAATCGACGTCGTTAATCGAATAAGAGCGGATTAACTTCAGTATACTGATGAGTAATCGATGCACAGAGAGTTTTAGTTGTAGATTCGAGGAGAGTCTGTGAGCCAGAATCAGCTTTCGCCAGAACTAAAAACGGAGCAACGTCCACTCTGCGTTGATCTGGATGGAACGCTGGTGAAGTCGGATACGCTCTATGACTCGCTTTGTGTGATGTTGCGCCATCGTCCAGCTGCAGTGCTGAAGTTGCCCTTCTGGCTGCTCGGCGGTAAAGCCCGCGTCAAAGCAGAACTGGCACGCATTGCTCCGATTGATGCGGCTAAATTGCCGTACAACCAGAAGGTCGTGAATTTTCTCCGTCAGGAGAAGCGCAACGGCCGCGAGATTTACCTGGTTACTGGCGCCGATGAGCGATTGGCCCACGCCGTGGCAGTGCATTTGAATCTCTTTAGTGAGACTTTGGGCTCGGATGGCGTAAAGAATCTGACCGGTAATCTCAAGTTGGCGGAGTTGCAGCTGCGATTCGAGAGCTTTGATTACATTGGCAATTCGCGCGTGGATCTGCCGCTGCTTGCTGCATCAGTTGAGCCGATGGTCGCGAATCCATCGCGCGCTTTGATGTTGGCGCTCAAGAGCAGACGCATCACACCCGTGCATGATTTTCGCGATCATCGCCCGTTTGCAAAGTCGATCACCAAAGCGATTCGCGTTCATCAGTGGGCCAAGAATGTGCTGGTTTTTGTGCCATTGCTGCTTTCACACAAGTTGACGCACTCGAGCATTCTGGCCGCAGTCGCCTGCTTCTTCTGCTTCAGCTTCACAGCTTCAGCAAATTATCTTGTCAACGATTTGCTGGATATTGAAAGTGACCGTCACCACGCGAGCAAGCGTTTGCGACCTTTTGCTGCTGGAGATCTTCCCGTCTTGTGGGGATTGTTTCTGGTGTTTTTGTTGACGGGCGCAACAATTGCGTTGTTTGTTGCGGTGCCGAGTTTGCCATGGCATTTCTTCTTATGGCTGATTGCTTATGCAGTGGTCACAACCAGTTACTCATTCTGGCTGAAACGTATTGCGCTGGTGGATGTAATCGTTCTGAGTGGACTTTATACGTTGCGCATGCTGGCTGGCGGAGCAGCTACCGGAACTACAATCTCACCCTGGCTGGCAAGTTTTTCAACCTTCCTCTTCCTCTCGCTCGCCATGGTCAAGCGCTTCAGTGAAATCGAGAATCTGCGCGAACGCGGCGTGACCACCACGCATGGTCGCGGCTACCTGGTTGCAGATCTGGAACAGATTCGCAGCTTTGGCACATCGAGCGGATTTGTAGCAGTTCTTGTTTTCACCTTTTACATCTCACGACCTGACGTTGAAGTGCTCTATCGTCACGCCATGCGCCTGTGGCTCATCGTTCCATTGCTGCTGCTGTGGATTCTGCGCGTGTGGCTGAAAGCCTCGCGCGGCGAACTCGATGACGATCCAGTGATCTTCGCCTTGCGTGACAAAATGAGTTTGGCAATTGGCGCAGCCGTGGTTGTGATTGCACTTTTTGCGCTATGAGCCCGGCATGTTACTTCCAAGATATCAACGGTACGAGAAAAAATGGAGAATCAATATGCGTGTTCCGGTAGCTAGCTTTGCTTTTGGAGTTGTCACACTTGGATTTTTCGCGAATGTTGCACATACTCAACAGATTCAATGGGCCAGCGAGAGTGACCCCACCGTGAAGATGATGGTTGAAGTAGAACGCAAGTGGGCGGTGGAGGAGTGCGTGCCCAGCGATGTCGACAAGGAATTTCTAGCTGACGATTTTGTGGGCACGGCACCGGACGGCTCCAGATATTCGAAGGCCGATGTCCTGGCAGATCCATTGCGCGGCACTGTATATGCGCGTGAATGTAAATTACTCAGCGCCCACGTGCGCTTCATCGGCGACAAGGTGGCAATGATCTATGGCAGCGAGACGAGCATTAGAAAAGACAAATCTGGTAGAGAGTTTAATCGAACCCTGGTGTGGACAGATACCTGGCTCAAACGCAATGGAAAGTGGCAGATTATCGCAGTGCAGGACGCGCTGGCGCCGAATCCATGATTTGGAGGAAAGTGCATCTTTCGCGCGCGGCAATTCATCATAAAATAGATGTATTCATCGGATTTGCCATTTTGACCTTTGTAGACTATTCAATTTCTGAATCGAAATGAAATAGAACAGAGGTCGCAGGCGAAGTTTGTCTGTGGCACATTCACAAGAAACCGGAATCGAGAAGAAACGTTATGATGTGGATTGTTCGGCTAGCGCTGAGACGGCCTTATACCTTCGCTGTTTTCGCGTTGCTGATTCTTATTCTCGGCGTATACAGCATAGAGACAATGCCGACGGATATTTTTCCGAACATTGATATTCCGGTAGTGACAGTAGTGTGGAATTACACGGGCCTCTCAGCGCAAGAAATGTCAAACCGCATCGTCTTCAACAGCGAACGCGGCATTACGACCACGGTTAACGACATTGAGCACATGGAATCCCAGTCGCTGAATGGGATTGGCATCATCAAGATCTACTTCCAGCCACATGTGAATATTGGGCAGGCGGTTGCGCAGGTAAATTCGATTTGCTCGGTGCAGTTGCGCAGCCTGCCGCCGGGCACAACGCCGCCCTTCATCATTCAGTACAACGCCTCGAGCGTACCTGTTTTGCAGATTGGCCTGACAGGCAAAGGGCTGAGCGAGCAGAGACTCAACGACCTGGGAACGAACAACATTCGCACGCAACTGGCGACGATAGAAGGCGCGCAGGCGCCTTATCCATATGGCGGCAAGCAGCGTCAGGTCATGGTGGATCTGGATCCGAATGCGCTGCAGGCAAAGGGTCTCTCGCCCGTCGATGTGGTGAATGCCGTGAGCGCGCAAAACCTGATTGCGCCTTCGGGCACAATGAAGATTGACCATTACGAATACGCAATCGAGACAAACTCATCACCGAGCATAGTTAATGAGCTGAATGATCTGCCCATCAAAAGCGTAAATGGCGCAATGATCTATGTTCACGATGTGGCGCATGTTCGCGATGGCAATACCCCGCAGACAAACATTCTCCGCGTCAATGGAAGCCGCTCGACGATGATGAGCGTTATGAAGACGGGCATGTCTTCAACGCTGGACATTATCAGGGATGTAAAAGAGAAGCTCGACAGCATCAAGGGTACGTTGCCCGAGCAATTGAGATATCAATTTCTTTCCGACCAGTCGATCTTTATGCGCGGCGCTATCAACGGTGTAGTGCGGGAAGCAATCATTGCAGCCTGCTTGACGGCAATAATGATTCTGATTTTTCTCGGCAGTTGGCGCTCCACGCTCATCATCGCCGTATCCATTCCACTTTCCATTCTCTGCTCGCTTGCAGTGCTGGCCATGCTGCACGAAACCATCAATATTATGACGCTGGGTGGAATGGCGCTGGCCGTCGGCATCCTGGTCGATGATGCCACTGTAGAAATTGAAAATATCAATCGAAATCTTGAATCAGGCAAGGAGATTGAGCAGGCGATTCTCGATGGCGCCGCGCAAATCGCCACTCCCGCGCTGGTTTCAACACTGGCTATCTGCATTGTCTTTGTGCCCATGTTCTTTTTGAGCGGCGTGGCGCGCTACCTGTTTGTGCCACTTGCAGAGGCCGTGGTCTTTGCCATGCTCGCCAGCTACCTTCTCTCGCGTACGGTTGTGCCCACAATGGCCAAGTACCTGCTCAAGGAGCATGATGAAAACGAGAATGAACGCAAAAAGGTGAGCCGCAATCCCTTCATTCGTTTTCAATCAGCATTTGAAAGTGGTTTTGAGCGGATGCGTATGGGTTATTTGCGGCTGCTCACTCTCTGCCTCGATCATTCAAAAATTTTTCTGGCACTGTTCATGGTTGCTGTGCTGCTTTCAATTGGCATCTTGACACCCTCGCTGGGTCAGGACTTTTTTCCGACTGTTGACGCGGGCAGCTTCAAGATACACGTTCGCGCCCATACCGGAACGCGTATTGAAGAGACTGCGCTTTTGTGCGATCACATTGACCAGACGATACGCAGCCAGATTCCTGCTGATGAAATTGTCACGATTATGGACAACATCGGCCTGCCTTACTCCGGGTTGAATCTCTCGTACTCAACCTCAGCGCCGATTGGTCCAGCAGATGCGGATATTCAGGTACAGCTCAGTGAAGATCATCATCCGACTGCGGCCTATGTTGACAAGTTGCGCGGCGTCTTGGCTGAGCAGTATCCAGGCGTAACTTTTTACGTGCTTCCCGTCGACATTGTTACGCAAATTCTGAACTTCGGCCTCTCCGCACCAATTGATTTGCAGATAATCGGGCCGAATCTGGAGGCGAATCGCACCCTGGCAGAGAAGATGCTCAACGAAGTGAAAATGGTTTCGGGGGCAAAGGACACGCGCATTCAACAGCCATTCAACTTGCCGCAGATGACGGTGAATGTGGATCGAACTCGAGCACAGGAGCTGGGCTTCGCGCAGAAAGATGTGGCGGGCAGTATATTGGTCGCGCTCAGTGGAAGTTTTCAGACTACGCCTAGTTTTTATCTGGATCCGAATACGGGTGTAACTTACAACGTTACAGTGCAGGCGCAGCAATATGATATTGATACGCTCGATAAGTTGCGTAACGTTACAGTCACGAGTGGAAACGGAGTGCCGCCAAGTGTACTGGCAAGTTCGACAATGGCGCCGGGTGCGCCAGAACCGGCACAGACCATTGGCAATCTGGCCAGCATCAACCCTGGCGTTGAGATGGGCGCAGTGAGTCATTACGATGTGCAACCGGTAATTGACATCTATGCCAATGTGGATGGAACGGATTTGGGCAGTGTGACGCGCGGTGTGGAGAAAATCGTCGAAAGGCACCAGGCCGAGTTGCCGCGTGGTTCTCATTTTGTCTTGCGAGGCCAAAGCGAAACGATGAAAAAGTCGTACTTCGGATTGTTGGCAGGCCTCGCGTTTTCAATCCTGCTGGTCTATTTGCTGATTGTGGTCAATTTTCAATCCTGGCTGGATCCATTCCTGATCATCTCCGCGCTTCCTGCGGCGTTGGCTGGCATTGCATGGTTCCTCTTTTTGACGAACACGCGGTTGAGTGTGCCGGCGTTGACGGGCGCCATCATGTGCATGGGGGTTGCGACCGCGAACTCGATTTTGATTGTGAGCTTTGCGCGCGAGCAATTGGAGATTCTGGTTGGCGATGCGCGCAAGGCCGCACTGAATGCGGGTTTTGTCCGCTTGCGTCCAGTGGTGATGACGGCCTTGGCAATGATTATCGGAATGATTCCAATGGCGCTTGGTCTGGGCGATGGCGGTGAAGAGAACGCGCCGCTGGGCCGTGCAGTTATTGGCGGCTTGCTGCTGGCGACTGTGGCAACACTCTTTTTTGTGCCGACTTTTTTTGCTGACGTGCACGGATGGCTTGAGGCGCGACGCCGAAAGAGCCAGTTGTCGATACCCATCGCCGGAACATTGGACGAGTTTGATGCATTTGACGAGCATGCGTGATAGCGTGCGGGAGTAAAATAAGATGAGCAATGAAGCAAGT
>DAHXOQ010000064.1:0-233 GCA_027364815.1 Acidobacteriaceae bacterium
TTTGAAAAGCCGACCGCGCCCCCGATTGATTTGAAATATTTTGGTTACATGCTGACCAAAGACAAAACTTACAAAGCGTTTTTTGTTCGCGGGGATGATATTTTCACTGCGAACACCGGCGAGATTGTTGATCATCGCTACAAGGTCGGAACCATCACAGCAAACAGCGTGCAACTAACCGATCTGAATTACAACACCCCGCAAGACCTTAGGTTGACTGGCGCCAACGCCAC
>DAHXOQ010000064.1:243-6428 GCA_027364815.1 Acidobacteriaceae bacterium
ATGCACAGACAACCGGCAGATGAAGAACGGTGCAAGAGCTGGCCGCGCAATCTTTCACAGGCGAGCAGGCGAATCCGGCTATGCGCTGCTTGCCGTTATATTCATTCTCTTTGTCCTGACTATCTCGCTTAGTGTTGCCATGCCAAAAATTCGCAAATCATTGCAGCGCGAGCAGGAGATTGAGACCCAGCAGCGTGGCAAGCAATACATTCGCGCGATTCAGCTTTACTACAGGCAATTCAACACCTTTCCGCCCTCCATTGACGCGCTAATGAAGCAGAACAACATTCGTTATTTGCGCAAGAAATACAAGGATCCCACCACCGGCAAGGAAGAGTGGAAGCTCGTTCGCTACGGCCAGGCGAAGACCCAGACGCTTGGATTTTTTGGCAGGCCTATAGCTGGCGGCGCCCTCGGCGGCGGCATAGGCCCGGTGGGCGTAAGCACAAATACAAATCTATTCGGCGGCAACCCGACAGATTCAAGCAGCACTCAGGGGTCTAGCACTCAACCCGACAGCTCAACGCAACCCACCGGAACGAGTTCCTCAACACAGCCCTCAGGCTCGGGTTTTGGGAGTGGACAAAGCGGATTCTCTGGCTCCGGACAGAGTGGTCAATCTGCATTTGGATCTCCAAATCAGAGTCAGGCAGGTAGCGTAACAGGGTTGACGGGCCAGACCTTCGGCGGTGGCGGAATCATTGGCGTTGAGCCCGGAAATCCCAAAGCCACGCTCATGGGTTACAGGAAGAAGAGCCACTTCAACGAGTGGGAGTTTATCTACGACCCGGCTCTTGAGATGTATTACCAGAGCGGCGCGGCAGGCGTACCTAACGGGCAACCTGCCAACGGAACCAATCCCACGGGTAATACTGGCTTTGGCAGTGGCAGCAGTGGTTTTGGAAGCGGCACTGGAAGCAGCGGGTTTGGCGGTACTGGCAGCGGTCTTGGTGGCAATTCAAACGGAAACAGTTCAAGCCCGAGCCCATTTCAATAAGTTGTTGAATTCTCGAAAGTCAAAAGCAGAAAAATGAGGTCTGCGGGAATCTCCCACAGACCTCATTTTTTTCTAACTTCTCGCTCTTCCGTTGAAATTTACACGCTGAATGATGACCCGCAACCGCAGGTGCTCTTGACCTGTGGATTGTCGAATTTGAAGCCGGCCGCTTCAAGCGTCTCAACGTAATCGACCGTGCAGCCGTTGAGGTACATGACCGAGGTAGCATCGACAAAAACCTTGAGATCCTCGAATTTGAAGACCTTGTCCATCATTCCAGCCTGATTTTCAAAGGACATGGAGTACTGAAATCCTGAGCAGCCGCCGCCAACGACACCAATGCGCAGACCAGCGGGGAGCGGGTCCTGCGTGGCCATAATCTCGCGAACTTTCACGATGGCTTGCGGGGTAAGTGTGAGTGGAGCTGCCTTGGTGGCTTCCTGCGGTGCGGCTAATGATTCTGTCGCCATGGGACCTCCCTGGGTCAATCTTGATTCAATCATAAAAACTCTTGCATCTACTACTCTACCTGTATTGAGAGCGGCTCAGCAAGCGGGGAATTCATCTACATACCATTGGATGCAACGCGCTTCTGATTAGTTGCAGGATGTAATTCCGTAACTTAAAGCAAAGAAAGTGTGACAGAAGTCACGACGAAGGCATGGGTAGTGGAGTAATATCTTTAGCCGTACGGTCTCGATGGCCGACGAGCCCTCTGAATTTCCGGACCCGCCGGTCAGATTCTGATCTGGCTGAGACCGTTTTTCCTGGTTGATCACCGGGCAGCGGTTGACCGAAGTAACAGACTTCAGAGGAGGTACTCAATGAATTTAATTATTGCGATGTGGGCAATTTGGGGTGCGCTGGTCATTTTCGTGCTGGCGCTCTATGTTTATCGCTCACGTTTGACCCGTGATGAGGAAGATGAGCTTTACCTTGATGAGGCCTTTGCGGCTGAACGGGCGACGCAGGAAGCGATACGGGCGCAAGTAGCCAAGATTGAACCGACGATCCGTGTTACACGCTGGCTGGTTCTGATAGCCACACTCGTCGTGGTTGTTTATTATATTCATGATTTTTGGGTGCAGTTTAAATAGTTAAAAATTGTTGGGATGGACGGCGGAAATTTATTTTTCCGCCTCCTCATCCAGTTCTTCTTCAGCGTGCTCGCTGGCAATTTCACTATCGGCGGCGACCTTGCGCAAGCTGACGTGCTCAAATCGCGCCCAGACAAGGCCAAAGGGCACGACGCCTAAGAATGTAACCAGCAGCAGTGTTGCCGCGCAGGCTGTTGCCGACTCAGTAGAGACTCCGTAGAAGCTGGACATCGCCGCGGCTACAACGCCGATCTGCGTGAACCATCCAAGGATGGGAAGCTGGAATGCGCTGGCGGCGCCGCTGGCCATCATCAACATCACACTTTTGGGCAGTGTCATCGCAGCAAGTTGCGGACTTGCGCTGAAGGCCAGCATGATTTCCAGGTAAGCGACAGTAATCAATCCCCACATAACCAATGAAAACGAGACAGTCACTGCGAAATCAGAAAATGACCGCATGACGTTGAGGCCGGAGCGGAATGAATGAATTTTGTGCGCCACGGCTTTGCCGAATGATTTTGAAAAGCGGCCGAAAAAACTCTCGGCATAAGTGGCAACGGTTGCCCCCGCAAAGCGCACCAGGATGAGGAAGAGCGCAGCGAAAAAGGTAAGAATGAGTCCGCCGAATTTTTCTATGATGGGCAGCAGCGCCGGGAAATGCGCGATGAAACGCGTCAGAAAGCCGCTACCATGCTGCGCATTTACAGGTGCTGAGCCGGGTGCAATCAGGAGGATGGCAATTGAAAAAATCAGCGCCGTTGAACCGAGATCGAAAAGTCTCTCGACGATGTAAACCGCGATCTGGTTGCTGAGCGGAAGCCCGGTTTTCTTGGAAACAAGATAAGGGCGAACTGGATCGGCAATACGGCCGATGAGTGCGATGGCAGTGAAGCCGATGACTTGCGAACCGATCAGCGAGAAGGTGGAAACCTTTTTGTCGTGACGCAATAGCCACGCCCAGCGCGCGGCGCGAAAGAGATAGCCGATATAAATACAGACGAGTGCGAGTGCGATTCTCCACCAGTTGGCTTCGGCGATTTGCGCGCGAAAGAGCAAAAAATCAAAGTGGATTTTGTCTCTGCCCCAAATAATGATGGCGATGAAAGCGGCGAGAACGATTGTGCCCAAAGTAATTTGTTTCTTATTCAAAATTGACTCCAACAGAATTTACACGTGCTCCTCTAGTTTACTGGTTCCGCGCCGCTTGACTGTTGCGGAGTGGCTAATTGCTTATGTATCTGGGCGGCCTTTGCCGCGGCTTCGCGCGTCAGGATGCGGCGATTAAACTCATGTATCACGCGCGCAACATAGGCGCGTGTTTCAGCATAGGGCGGGATGCCTTTGTACTTATCCACAGCTGCGGGGCCGGCGTTGTAGGCCGCAAGCGCAAGCGCAAGATTGTCGTGGTAGCGCGTAAGCAACTCGTCAATGTAAGCGGACCCGCCGCGGACGTTTTGGTCGGGAGCGAAGGAATCATTGACGCCGTGTGCAGCAGCGGTTCCCGGCATGAGCTGCATGAGCCCTTCGGCTCCCGCATGGCTGACGGCGTGGGCGTTTCCGCCGCTCTCGGCCTTGATGATGGAGGCAAGAAGGTCCACATCGACGTTGTGCTCATGACTGGCGATGGCGAGCATCTGATGGAGATCAGCCGGATTGAGTGCGCTGGTGTTGGAAGCAGAAGATTTTTTAGTTGTAGCTGCGTGGCGCGTGGATGGAGTTGCGTCTGATTCGCTGGGTGTCGGCTCGGGTGGCAAATCGGGCAGGCTTTCAGTGGAAGCAATCTCATCGGGACGCAACTCGATGAAACTGGCTTCAGATTTGTCCAGGTAAAGACGAACTTTATTCCCGACAAGCGCGCGATGATTGTAGGCGATGGTGAATCCGTTTTGCAGCGTGGCCTGTTCCTGCGGTTGGGCTGCATGAGCGGCTGTAACGCAGAGAAAAGCCGCTGCTGCAAAAAGCAGTAAAGCCCGCGACGGGTTTGGAAAGTTTTTCATTTTACTCGAGCGATCATACACAGAAACGAAATTAAACCGCCACGGATGACTTTTGTCTTTCAAGAAGTCTCTCAAGAATGACGGCGACGCCGTCTTCAACGTTCGAAGGGGCAATCTTCCAGCCTTCAAGCCTGGCTCGGGCTTTGAGTTCGGGGGCGGCGTTGTCCATCAGAACGCCCTGTGCTGCCCACTCCAGCATATCGAGATCATTCCAATTATCGCCAATCGCCATGGTTTCAGCGCGGCTAATTTGGAGGCTCTCGGCAAGGTTCTTGAGCGCCCATCCCTTCGAAACGCCAAGCGGTATCAGGTCGACGATGGAGAGGTCACGAGCGGGGTATTCGGTGCGGAAGTTGGCGCAAACCTGCGAGAGCGGAGAAGCGGCGAGTGCGGCTTCAGCGGCGCGCATTTTTACAATGCTGCCGGCAACCATGCCCTGGATGGGGTCTTCGCCCGAGTCAAACGCCGACTCAAGGGGTTTGATGACTTGAATGGAGCTGCGATTAGCGTCTGCCCAGGTTGAGATATGGTGGCTGGCTTCGTCAAGGTCCTCGACGACAAGCTCGCAATGGCGAATGTTTTGATTGAGACTGTTATTGTGATTTGCCCCGTCAAAAGTGAAGACGACGCATCCGAAGGGACGCAACAGGCCGCAGAGCTGGCGCGCGATGGCGTTCTCCATCTTGCGCTGGACGAGCAGAGTGCCTTCGAGGGTGCGGGTGACAGCACCGTTAGAGGTGATGATAGGGAGCGTGGGGCTGAGTTGCCGGTTGGCGATGAGGGGTGTGGCGTATGCGGTGCGACGTCCAGTTGCGATGACGACAGTGATGCCGGCGGCTTCGGCGGCGCGCAGAGCTCTCAGGTTGCGCTCGCTGACTCTGCTCGCCGAGGCGTCAAGCAGAGTTCCATCCATGTCGATTGCCACAAGGCGAACAGGTGGGTGCATGCTGTTAGTTTACAGGGGAGCCGAGAGGAGGGATTCAGGGACAGAGGGACAGAGGAGAATCTTGCAGAATGAAGCATTTGGTTACTTGTAAAAACAGGCGGCTGAAAAATATCTCCTATAGCGCGAATCAGCTATCAGTCGCTTTGTCTCTATTTTTTCAAGATTGTTAACTATACGATAAACACGCCGCATTTTTCGCATTAAAAACCGGCATATCTACATCGAATCTCCCGCAAAAATCCTCAACATCTACGTACCTGTTTTCGGCCAGAATTTGGATGCAAAGATGAGGCAAGCGGGGTCTGGTTTTAGACTGGAAGTATGGAAAAAGTGTGTAGTAATTGCAGAGCGGTGCTGGCGAAGGAGACGAAGGCGGATTGGTGTCCGGCTTGCGGCGGGGCGCTGGTGGTGCGCGAGGAGTTGATCGAGGCGGTGGAGGTGAAGGCGGTTCCGCAAGAGGTGGACCATCGGGGGATTTTGTTGCCGCGGAGATTTCCGGTGGGTGGAATTATTACGCCGCAGTAGATTCTTGGATCACTCATACCTCAATGCTTCAGCCGGCAGGATGCTGGCGGCGCTGGAGGATGGGTAGAGGGTTGCAAGCAAAGAGACTCCAATCGAGACTGCGGAGACAATCACGCCATCAATAGCCTTGGGCGCAAAGGGCAATGTGTCGAGGTTGTAGACGTCAACCGAGAGATGGATGAAGTGGTAGTGCGCTCCAGCCCATGCTGCGATGTATCCGAGGAAGAGGCCGATGACGGTGCCGATGACGCTGATTAACAATCCCTGCAACAAAAAGATGCGGCGGACCTGTTCTGGGGTGACGCCGAAGCTCATGAGGACTGCGATGTCGCGGGTTTTTTCCATGACCATCATGGTGAGGGCGATGAGGATGTTGAGCGCGGCGCCGATGACGATGAGCGCGATGACGATGAATGTGACGTACTGTTCAAGTTTGAGGGCGCGGAAGAGCTCGCGGTTCTGCTCGATCCAGTTGGTGGACATGTAGCCCGGGCCGGCGGCGGCTTCGATGGTGCGGGCGATCTGGGGTGCGCGGTCGAGGTCGTCTACGCGGAAGCTGATGACAGAGAGCAGGTCAGGCTCGCTGAAGAGTCTCTGCGCGGCAGCGAGGCTCGTGAAGGCCC
>DAHXOQ010000064.1:6438-11707 GCA_027364815.1 Acidobacteriaceae bacterium
GCGTAAAAGCCGGAGTGGAAGATGCCTGCGACGCGATAGCGTTGATAGCGCGGGGCGAGGCCGAGTGGTGTGAGCTCGCCTTGAGGGCTGGTGACGAGGACGCTGTCACCGACGGTTGCGCCAATCTGCTCGGCGAGGCCCTGACCAAGAAGTATGGGCGGATAGAAGTTTGTGGGGGTTGACCCGGCCGAGGCTGCGGTGGAGGGTTCGGGATTCAACTCGTCGACTGCTTGTTGGGGAAGCGTAGCGAGGAGGTCGCTGACCGTGCGCTCGTCTTTGGGGATGACGCCCTTGATGAGGGCGAATCCTGCGCGTGCACCGCGCGAGACAAGGACCTGCCCGTAGATTCCCGGCGCGGCGGCGGTGACGTGGGGAACGGTGCGCAGGCGTGCGATGAGGGGTTGCCAATCGCGGATGCCGTCGGTTTTGATGCGCATGAGTTCGACGTGCGATGAAGAACCGAGGAGGCGGTCTTCCAGGTCGTGGCGCATGCCGTTTGTGACGGCAAGGGCGATGACAAGTGCGGCGACGCCGGCGGCGACACCTGCAATAGAAATAATTGTGACCAGACCCACCACCGCCTGACGGCGACGAGCGCGGAGGTAACGGGCGGCGATGGTGAGTTCAAAGAGCATGAGTTTCAGGTCAGGCCATTTTAACCAATTCTAAGTGATGCTTATGGCCAGTTCTGCGCTCCGTGAAAGATGCGCGAGATTTCAACTGCATCATCCTTGACTTGATAAACAGCAATGTAGGGCAAGGGTGCGAAGGTGAGTTCACGCCGACCGGTCATGCGGCGACTGGCGCGGCCCAGATTGGGGAAGTCTTTGAGACGCCCACATTCTTGATAAATTGTTTTGGCAACACGTCGAGCAGCCTCTGGGTTGTCGCGTTCAATCCATTCACAGATATGCTCTAGGTCTTCGACTGCGGGAATAGACCAGCGGAGCTGCATCAGGAGTTGAGGAACCGGTCGAGGCGATGAGCGGCCTGCTCATGCGTGAGATACTCGCCGCGCTCAAGCGCTTGCTCGCCGCGTTTCACAGCATCAGCAAAGCGGTTTTCTTCAAAAAAGTAGCGTGCGATGAGCTGCTGGACAAGTTCATCGGGGTTTCGTCCTTGTTGAGCTGCCGATAGCGCAAGCTGGGCTTCCAACTCGGGAGTGATGTGGACTTCCATAGAACTCAAGGTACTGCAAAAGGTGAAATGTGGCAATACTGATGGCATTGAATACAGCGATCGCGACTTCGGCGTAAGGGGCGCGTGAAAGAATCATTGAACGACTGGAAGTGGTTTTGCGTCCGGTGGATGTGAGGCTTGCGGGTCGCATATTTTGCAGGAATTCTCGGCAAGGAATGGGTGGGCAAAATGAAGATGCGCAGATTTTTTGTAGTTTTGCTGATGGGAATTTTTTCATGCGTATGGGGCAGCGATGCTTCAGCGCAGAATCAAACGAGTGCGCCACCAACGCATCCACATCACTCTCATGCGCCTAACTCGCCTGTGAATGATCCTCAGTTGGTGATACCGCCAGACCAGGCGCAGTACTGTTATGCACCTCAGAGTTCGGCGACGGGGTTTGAGGAGTTTCAGACGTACGATGCTTTTTCAGCGCCGGCAAGCCGAGGATATTTGTGTTTGGCGATTCCGCCGGGCAAGTCGTTTGTGATTGATCACCTGATGGCGGAGGCGGATTATGACAGTGCGCCCGCAGTAAATCCGGAGTGGTATTTGGATACGTATTTGGGCGATAACGAAGTGCAGACAGGATTTGCGGCGGAGCGCTCGGGAGCGACGACGGCGAATCCGCATTATCTGCTTTCGCAGGCGGTTCATATAGCAGTTGCAGGCGGGACGCGGGTGACTCTGATCATGCACAGTTTTTATTTGGGACCCAATAGCGCGATTGTGGAGACGCCGGGGACAGCGAGTCTGGTATTGATGGGGCACTGGGAATGAGCATTGCATGCTGCAAATGCGCGCTTGGCACAAACGCGGGTACAGAAAGATTGAAGGCAATTAAAAGGGCGCATTCGGTGAGTGTGCCCTTTTAATTTCTGGGTAACTCAAAACTAATTCTCGAGCACCGCGCGGTAACGGACGGCGTTCTTTTTGACTTTCTGGATGGCTTCGTTGGCCTTGGCCATGGGGAAGGTTTCAATTTGTGCCTTGATACCGTGGCGTGCGGCGACATCGAGCATCTCGTGGAGGCGGAAGGGGCTGCCAATGGGGCTTCCGGCGACGGTGCGCAGTCCTGCGATGAGCGGGAAGGCCGCGAAGGAGACGGGCGAGGGCGGCACACCGACAAAGCAGAGTGTTCCAGTGGGGCGCAAGGCGTTGATGTAAGTGGCCCAGTCCTGATCGGCGTTGATGGTGGAGATGATGAGGTCGAATTTTCCGGCAACAGCGGAGAGAGCTTTGCTCTCGCGGGAGTTGACGAAGTGGTGAGCGCCGAGTTCGAGGGCTTCCGCTTCCTTTGAAGTGCTCGTAGAGAAGGCAGTGACTTCCGCACCGAAGGCACGGGCGAATTGCAGGGCGAGATGGCCGAGGCCGCCGATGCCGATGACTCCAACACGCGATGAGGGGTTGACGCCGTGGTTGCGGAGCGGGTTGTAAACTGTGATGCCGGCGCAGAGGAGCGGGGCAGCGTTGGCGCTCTCAAGAGCTTCAGGGATGGGAATGACGAAGTGGGCATTGCCGCGAACGCGGTCAGCATACCCCCCGTTGCGATGAACGCACGTAGCTTCAGCTTTGGGGCATAGGTTCTCCATGCCACGGCTGCACCACTCACAATCGCCGCAGGAGCCCGATTGCCAGCCCAGGCCGACGCGCCGGCCGACGGTGAGGTTTGTGACACGCGCGCCGATTGATGCGACTGTGCCGACTACTTCATGACCCGGGATGAAAGGGAATTCGCTGATGCCCCAATCGTTCGAGATCAGATGCAGGTCGCTGTGGCAGATGCCGCAGTGGGAGATTTTGATTTCGACCTGGTAATCGTCGAGTGGACCTGGATCGTACTTGAAAGGGAGTAGCTCGGCGCCGGCGGCATGAGCAGCCAGGCCTTTGATCGTCGTTGCAGTAGTGGGAGCGGAAGGCATTGTTTTGGAAGTCCTTGCTAAGGATGGCGCTTTTGTTTTGCTTGTGGCAGTTTCATGCACGGTTGTATGTAGCCTCAATTGATTCAGGGGCCCGAGAAGCAGATCACTTGAACCCACTCAGTTTAACCTTAAAAGCAGAAATTAAATGTAAGTGAAGCGAGGAAAGAGTGTAGTGAATTTTATTAAGGTGAGGTAACTCCTTTGTTTGTAATGAAAAATGTGTTTTTGATTTGGTGAAAAATGTCGTTTGTAGATGTGATTCTGCTTTGATTATTCGTTCTGCGAAGGAAGATTTATTACTCCAGATCCGTTGAAGTTGCGTCTACGTGATTGAACGGATTTCATAGCGGGATATTGGTCTGTGCAGGAAAGAGGCAGGTCGAGTATTCTGCAACTCACAAGAGGTATGGGGGTTACGATGAAGGCGAAGCAATGGAAAATGTGGAGTGGGGTGGGTAGTCTGGTGCCTGCGGTGGCGTTGAGTTCGATTTTCCTTCTGTTTACGGCCTTGACGTTCGCACAGCAGACGCAGCCTGCACCCAGTGGTCAGCAACAGCAGCCTGACCAGAGCACACCAGATGCGGGTGGGCCTGGTGGCGATACAGGCGTGATAGCGGTGCCGAAGAAGAAGGCGCCAGCAGAGGAAACGCCGCCGCCAGCGCCTGCTACACCGAAACTCAAGACGGAGGAGGGCCAGAAGAGCTTCAGCTTGAATGTGGATGTGCCGGAAGTGACTCTCGAGGTAGGCGTGCTGTTGGACAAGACGCAGCAATTTGTACCGGGGCTCAAGCCGGGAAATTTTCGTGTCTATGAGGATGGCGTGCCGCAGAAGGTGCTTGGCTTCAAGCGCGTGGAGGCGCCGATTACCGCTCTGATGCTTCTGGAGTTTGCCTCGACGAATTACTACTTTATTTATGACATGCGCAACGCGGCTTTTAGTTTTGCGAATCAGTTGCGCCCACAGGATTACGTGGCGTTGATGACTTTTGATTTGCATACGCAGATTCTGACGGACTTTACGCAGAATAAACAACTGCTCCAGCAGGCGATCGATTCGCTGGTGATTCCGGGTTTCACGGATACGAATCTTTTTGACGCGTTATATGAGGCGATTGACAGGCTGAACCGGATTGAAGGGAAGAAGTACATTATTTTGATTGCGTCTGGACGGGATACTTTCTCGAAGCTAACGCTGGACAAGATCCTGGCAAAGATCAAGGCGACGCATGACATCACCATATACGCGGTTTCAACCGGCGGTGCGATACGCGCGATCAGGGAAGGTCGCGGCGGGTTGGGCGCACAGATGCGGGATATGGATTATCTGCAGGCAGATAACGAGATGCGAACATTTGCCAGCATGACGCAGGGTCAATGGTACGAGCCGCGCTTTGTTGGCGAGATGCCAGAGATCTTCGCATCGATCAACAATGCGATTCGCTCGAAGTATCAGATTGTCTATCGTCCGACAAATGCAAAGCAGGATGGTACCTTCAGGAAGATCAAGGTTGAGGTCGTTGACGAAGAGGGGAAGCCCTTACTGATTCAGGATCAGAAGAAGAAGCCGATGAAGTATTCAGTCATAACGCGAGATGGGTACAGGGCGAAGCAGGAAGTTGAGTAAGCACCCCCTTGCGTGATGAGATCTTTTGCCCTGATAGCTCAGGGAATGTCCATATCAATTCCGCGAGAGACAAAGCAAGGGTCACCTCGAAAATAGATTCGAGGAATTATAAAGGCATTTTGGATTCTCAAGCTGTACGCTTCAATACGCTTTTTATTTGATTGATTTAAAGGGTTGCGAAAACTGAATTGAGTCCGGGCCCACGGCGCCACCGGTCATGAGCATGCTCATGGCTTGCTCCATGGTCATGTCAGTGTCGGTAACACGCGAGAGCGGAAGGATTTGCAAAAAGGCGGAAGTGGGGTTGATGGCGTTGGGGAGGAGAACAGCGGCGAGTTCTTCGCCTGTGAACTCGTCTTTGAGGGTGCGGGTGAGGAAGCCGATGGATTTTTGCCCGGCGATGGGGAAGTCAATGAGAACGACGCGCTGGCTGGTCTCCTTCTTGCTCATCATAGTGTCAAGAAGCTGGCGAACGGATGTGTAGACTTTGGCGACGAAGGGCAGTCGCTCGAGTAAGGATTCGAAGAGTGAGACGAGCTGGCGG
>DAHXOQ010000065.1 GCA_027364815.1 Acidobacteriaceae bacterium
CGATGATTGACTATCTCCTCCTGCGTTCGCTTGAGCCTTGCAAAAAGGCCATCGCCGACGCCGGCATCAAGGCAGCGGACATCGACGAAGTCGTTCTCGTCGGCGGCCAAACCCGCATGCCCAAAATTCAGGAGCTCGTCAAAGGCCTCTTCGGCAAGGAGCCGCATCGCGGCGTCAACCCCGACGAAGTCGTCGCCATCGGTGCCGCAGTCCAGGCAGGCGTTCTCGCCGGTGAAGTCAAGGATCTCCTCCTCCTCGACGTCACACCGCTGACGCTTTCCATCGAGACACTCGGCGGCGTTGCCACCGGAATGATTCCGCGCAACACCACCATCCCTACCAAGAAGACCGAGACCTTCTCAACTGCGGCCGACAATCAGACCGAAGTCGAAGTCCACGTCCTCCAGGGCGAGCGTCCGATGGCCGCGCAGCACCGGACTCTTGGAAAATTCAAGCTCGCCGGAATTCCTCCAGCGCAGCGCGGAGTGCCGCAAATCGAAGTTACTTTTGACATCGACGCCAACGGCATTCTCAACGTTCTCGCCAAGGACAAGGCCACCGGCAAGGAGCAGCAGATCCGCATCCAGGCCTCGAGCTCGGGTTTGAGCAAGGATGAAGTTGAGCGCATGGCCAAGGAAGCCGAAGCACACAGCGACGAAGACAAGCAGAAGCGCGAAGAGATTGAAGCGCGCAACTCGCTTGACTCGCTGGTCTACAACATCGAGAAGATGTTGAAAGACGGCGGCGAGAAAATCCAGGGTGCTGAAAAGGAAGAAGTCGAATCCGCACTTGCTGAGGCAAAGAAAACTCTGGAAGGTTCGCCGTCTGCGGAGGACTTGAAGGCCGCCACCGAGAAGCTCACCCACGCCAGCCACAAGCTCGCCGAGGTCCTCTACAAAGCCAACGCCGACACCGCATCCGCAGCGCCCGCCGAAGGCACCGTCGAGCCCCCCGCCGAAAAGAAGGACGAAGGCGTCATCGACGCCGAGTACGTCGACGTGGAAGACAAAAAGTAGGACTGGCCGTCCAGGCAGCCCCGCTCTTCGCGCGGAAATACAAATGCAAAAACCATGGGGTGAGCGATTCAATCGCTCACCCCATTACTTTTTAGTTAACATTGTGAATCCGGACCGGTACTGGGACGTTTACGATTTTCGCGAAAAAATCTTCGATGCTAGAGTACCGGTTTTAAAAACAAATTAACGCAGAAAATTCGATACAAATAAACCTATTCTTAGTGCGAACAATAGCGCATGTTTACCACTGAATAAGCTTTCTTGAAAAAGCATAAAACAAGAATTACCCACTAGAGCCTGTTAGGGGCTTTCCCGTATGTCTATGATTTCAGGGCGCTTGCAAGTCAGATTGAGATTTTAAAAATCGACACAACCTGTTGATTCTGTTGAATTTTCCACAAAGTTAATAACAGGCTCTAGAATCTGGGAGAGAACTAATGAATCAGATTTTTTGCTTGCTTCCGATTTATTTTAGTTGCAGGTGGAAACATTTTTGCTTAGACTTCGTTAATGCCTCCCCCTATCACTTGATGGAGTAGCATGATGATGTTACGCGTATCAGTTATATTTGGCCTCTTGCTTGGAGCCATCTTAATGGCCGACGGCCAGCAATGGACTGCCCCAGGTCCACCAGAGCAAAGGTTTGCGCTTGTCATCGGCAATGCAGATTACAGATATACAAGAACCTGGCCTAAACTGCCCGATGAGGTTACTCAACAAGCACAACAGATGGCAGCTACACTGCAAGTACTCGGTTTCAAGGTCTACAAGAACCAAGCGCTACTGAATCAGAATCTTCCCGAGATGCGAGCCGCGCTCGATGCTTTCTTTGAGCAGAAGGAGATTCAGGATGGTGCCTTTTTTTGGGTATTCTATGCCGGTCACGGTATCGAAGGATCGCTGATTCCGGTTGATGCTCAACCAGGAGCCAGCTATAGTGATTGCTGCCTTTCTTTAAAGGAGAAGATTCTTGACCCGCTTGAGGATTATCACCCCAAGGCAGCGGTAGTAGTCATCAATGCCTGCCGCGACAAAGTTGAGACCAATGATTACAGCAAACGTTCCTTTGATGAAATCCCTGAGCCAGGCAAAAATATTTATTTGGCATTTTCCACGCATTCAGGTAACCCTGCAGTTGCCCAAAGCGCATATGTTCCGGAGTTGCTGAGGTACATGACGATGAAGAAAGAGCAGTCAAGTGCTCACATAGAGACCGAAAGAGCCTCCGTCGCCGCCCTGACTAATTACATATCGATTCTGAAGGATCAGCAACGGCAAGCGATGAATGTGCAGGCCATCTTTAGTTTGTTGGATCAACAGGCACGTAGCGGCCAGCTTCCTTCCGATCCGATAACTTATGGAACAATTCCCGATTCCGCATACCTGATCCCGCCTGACGGGTCTGTGCAATATATCGACTTCCATGAGGCAGATAATGATGTGCCAGATTTCTATGTTTCCCCTGATCAACGAGACGAACCGGCGGCACCTTATCTCGATAAATATGGAATCTCTGTAGAAAAGGTCACTTCCGGAACGAACGTCGTGGTTACACGACCTAGTCTTCTCTATTCTGCATTTTCCGAGAGTGGCGCAGCGTTTGTAATGCTTCAGGAAGGAGACAATTGTAACGATGTTGAATCCGTAACTTATACACTCAAGTTTTCACCACCATTGAAGGAGTTTGCTTTTTCGCGGATTCGCTTAGTGGCGGAAAGCAAAAATGGAATCAGTCACCCGAAATGGGAGGCCCACGCGTATGATCCAAATGGTAAGGAGATTCAGCAGGAGAAGTTCATTGGTGAGGAATTGATTACGTATATCCCACCTGTGAACAAAGGCGCTGTCCCAGAATCGACTTTCCATATGCGCGGGCCCTACATCTCGAGCGTAACCTTTACTTCATCGAACCGTCGCAATTGTTGTCCGTTTGCTGCATTTTGTTCAGTACAGATCAGCAGAATGGGATTGGTGCGCGGACCCTCACTACTCATGAGCCCGGATGAGCAGAAGTTGCAGTCGGTTGCTTGGGAACAATAGGGGCAGGCACGTCTGGCGACAGATCGCTGTTCATATCATGCCACTCCTGCCATTTATAACTTTGCACCCTATCGATGCGATTCTGTTTTTCCGGATCACTGCCTGGTGGATGATGGATGAGTGTTAATATTGTCATCGCAATTTGTGCATAAGGGGGCAGTAGGGCACTGATGCCAGAACCCATATGTGTCTGAGTTGGTTGGCTCTGATTTGATTGGTCGGCAAGATGTGCATCCACGTAATCCTTAAATGCTTTCCCGGCTTCATAAGCATCATTTGCGTGTGCCAAACCTTTTTTCTCGTTTTTGCCACCTTCTTGTATACCGGTCACAATGTCGTCAATAAAATCGTTGTATTGCGCCTGGGCCTCGGAATACAACATCCAGGCTTTTCTTCTGATGGCATCATCTTTAATCGCCCTGGCCATGTGCACATACATCTTCGCGTGATCTCGTTGTAGAGAGAGATTGTGGATCGCATCATCCACTGACATTTCGGGTTTCTGTTCATGCTGAGCGTTAAGCTGCGAAGTGCAACCTATACAAGCTAGAGCGAGTATTGAGACTATTGCCATTCGGGACATGAGAACCTCCATGGTTTTCTCACCAGCAGAATAATGACCGCGATAGGTCTTAGTCAATCAAAAATGCCGGGTGTTCCAGGTCTCGCTTTTGGGCAACAACATACTTGCCTCATCATGACATAGATGGTTGCAGTGTCAAGTTGCTGGGACTTTTGTGCGTCTAATCAACGCCCAAGGCTCTCATATTCCGGTTCGCTGTTTCAAGCTCGTCCTTGCTCGATTGCAGATCGGCGAGTAGGTCTTCAATTCTTGCCTTATCGAAATGACACCACGGTAAACGCTCTAACGGTTGACCACGATCATTGACAACGAATATTTCCTCGTCATCGAACTTGAATACACGACTATCAGGATTATCGGCAAGTCGTCCAAGCTTTGTCCATGATGCAGCAAACTTCTTCATCTCATCCTCAAGCCGCGTAAGCCTCTCCCTAATGGCTTTGCGATTTTTGAGCATTCGCCAGTTTTTAGCTTCTTCTTGTTCCTCGGTCACGAAATATCTCCCTGTTGACATAGCACACAATTCCTCTTACTCTTGGATTGTGCCCAGAGTTTGACACTAGCCCGCCTGCCAGCGGGCTTTGTCGTGTTTGTTGTTATCGTAGACTTGAATTTACTTTTTTCGCCACAAAAAAGCACATCATTTACGATTTCCGCGTCCCTGACGTTTAGAATTGCCTCGCCTCGGCTTTCCCCGTAAGTTGGGCATAGGTAACGCGCCGCCCAACTACCCTATACGCTACAAGAGCAAACCTGTCGGCATCATTCAACGGATTGTCTATCGTTGCACGATTATTAAACCGAAAAGTCTGCTCATCCAAGTAGCGGAACAAATGGAACGGCTCAACGCTCACATAGGTTCCGTGAATACCGCGCTTCAACAGGCTCCAGAAGTTCTCAAGCCCGTTGGTGTGGATGCGGCCATCAACGTATTTAACGGCATGGTCTACGATTTGATGCAGGTAGTCAGGTGCAAGTCCGTTGTAGGAGTGCAATGAGTCCGTGTAGATCGCTGTACCAGCTTCCACATTCTTTCTGATTTCGCCCTGGAGTATGGGGCGGCTTAGGTTTGGAACCACTGTCGCCTTAATCCTTCCACCGCGCTCCAATACTCCCATCACTACGGCTTTTCCACGGTTTGGCTGGCCTTTGTAATTGGCTTCCCGCTTGCTCTTGTGCATGTTTCTGGCTTTACCGCCGATGAATGTCTCGTCGGCTTCTACCTCTCCACTCATCTTGCTGCCTGCTTGACCATCCTGCATTGCAAGCCGTATCCGGTGCAGCATGAACCATGCGGTTTTCTGTGTCACACCCAAGGCGCGATGAATCTCCCAAGACGAAACTCCATTCTTGCAGTTGGCGACCATCCACATTGCTGTCATCCACTTGTCTAGCTTGATCGGAGAATCTTCAAAGATGGTTCCGACCTTTACTGAGAACTGGCATTTTGGGTGTCGGCTCTTGCACTGCCAGACGTGACGCTTTGCCACATAGGAAACATCGGTACGCCCACAAGTAGGGCATACGACTCCATCAGGCCAACGCATGGCCACAAGGTAGGCCACACAGTTGTCTTGGTTGGCGAAGTGAATAATCGCGTCGTGAAGTGTTTTTGGTTCCTGCATACTTCGATTATGCAGGGGAAATTCTTCAAGTCAATGGGGCAGTCTGCAACGGTAAAATTGCGGGATGAATTGAGGTTGGTATTATGCAGCTTGAGCATTTCAAAGAGACACTGAGAAAACTTTGTACTGAAGTCGAGAATCTCACCATAGAGAACTTCGTGTATTACGACGCGATACTGGAGAGCAGATCTATCAATCTTCCTGCTTTGAAGGAGCGGGTAGCTCAGGCCCAACTTGATCCAAAGAGGCGGAAAGAGGTTCACCAGATGTATTCCGAGATGTGGAAAGCTGTTGATGGAACCGGGACTGACGCATTCTTTGAAGACCTATTAAAAAACCTTCCGCCCAGCGGCAAGCCAAACTAGCGATTTCTTCTAATTCTTGATCTTTTTGAGTGGACACAAATACTCTCCTGCCCTAATATGGGCTTAGAGAGTCGTATCTCAATGTAATCAGCCTTCGTCCTGGCAGACGAGGGCTTTTCTATTTGCTAAAAGGTTACTACCAATCCAAGTGCCAATGCCATGTAATCCATGCGATCAGAACGCCACACAGGAAGGCGACGGCTATGAACAGGGAGAAAAATACTACAGCCCTGTGTCCAAACACTAGATTGATAAGCTGTTCCTTTCGCATGATCAACTCCCACCCCTACTTTTGCGTGACCTTTTCAGTCTTCGGGCCACTTCTTTTTGGGTTCTGCTTTGACTGTCTTTCGTACTCTTCAAGACGCTGATCCATAACAGGCTTCGGGACTGACAAAACCTTCCCCACCAGTGCATTAAACCTCTCGAATTCAGGCGATGGCTTCACCTTCACGTATTAATAATACGCCAGTCATCACCATTTGAGACTGGTGTATTTCCCCTCAGATATTTTCTCAGCGAGAGTTTTCATCAACCGCTGCACATGGCCCCATGCCGCCAGTGCATCTTCTGGACTGGGTGACAACATGTTTGGTCGATTATGGGCAACGTGTCGTCTCCAACCGTCGTTTAATGCTCTGATTTCCTCTAACGCCTGATTGTAAAATTTGTGCGCATCCTCTTTAGACCTAGAATTAGGCCATTGTTGGATTGCTTTGACTGCCGGTTCGATCTCTTTGATGATTACTCCCCACTCAGAAAATTCAATCTTGTCGTTCTGCGCTAATGGAATTTGGCGATCTCTCCCAAGTTCCCACAGACCAATTTCTGCGATTCGCATAAGATGAAAAACCGCAGCAGTGTTGCAGTCAAAAGCAATGCACCTGCCAGCTTCTTTTAGGTCGCGTTTGATACTCGGAAATGCGATTTCCACTTCTTCTCCGAATGGATATTTTGCGTTTATATAACGGGTTAGGTGATTCTCCACTCTGAAATAAAGATGCTGTCTCATCTCGCTTTCCATGAGTTCGCGGAGATTGTCTAGTTTCCATTGCAATTCTGAATTGGTAAAAACATCATCAGTTTTAAGCGAACCCATCAATCGCTGCGCGGCATGTAAAGATTGATACAGGTCTAATTCCGCGCATAAAAGTTGCACTGTAAGCATATTGTATTCAGCAATGTAACTCCTCCTGTCAAGAGAGATTTGATCTCCTTTACCGCCAGTGGATGCCACTTGAGCAAGTTGAGTGATCTCAGCAAAAACAGAAGAGATGTTGGTTGCAAACATTGTTGGCATGATGTCCAACAGGCTACACAATTGAGGCTTGGTTTTGGAAGAAAATCCGCAGGGAACAAAATCAACTAGGGCGCTAGTCATTCAGCACTCCCTCTTGATGAGCCAAGTATATTTTTGCCCGCTTTTGAGACCTGGGATTCAAAAACCTCATCAACCAACATCCCGCATCTCCGGCAAACTCTGTTGATGCATCACACGCAAAATGCGAATTCCATTCGGCGTAACGCGAGACAAGATTACATGGCTTTTGTGTTCGTGACGACGAATATTGTTATTTTTAGAACTGGCTTAGCGACCCATGTAAGGTTGACTGGCAAGCAGAGTGAAGCACTCTTCCCGCGAATCGGCGTATTTCTTCGCCTGTTCCTCACTCCATTTGTATATTGTGTATCGAGCAATTGAGAGAAAATCGCGCTCGGCATTAGCTGCTAATTGATAGTTTGGCACTTTGCATTTTCTTTCGCAACTTCAGCAATGTACGCATGGAGACGCTCAAAAACTCCAGGTTCAGCATTCGGACTTTCATCCGCTCCATTCCTTTTTAACCTATCATCCTCTGCTTTTATCTACTTGCCCACCCCATTCCCCGTCTCCGGAGTATCCATAAATATCTCAACATCCACTCTGAACTTTTTGTAATTCGTCCACGTATCAACCGTGGTTCCGCTCAAATTAATCATCATCATCTTGTAGTTGAAATGCGCCACCGAACTGCTTTGCAGCCAAACCACCTGCGCTTTGCCTTTGCCATCAACGGGCGCTTCAACCTTCCTCATATATCCAACTTGCAATATCATTCCCTGCTTGAAGTGATCCTTGTCCCTGAGCAGCTCCGTCTCTATCTTCGCCGGCATCGCGTCTTCCACATCTATCCAGGTTGTCTCCTTATAATCGAGCGAGCTCTTCTCCTCATCATTCGCCGGCTGTGCATTGGGCTTCGGCGTTGAGTACACAACCAGCGTATCCCGCCCATCCAGCATCTCGTGCCTCAGAATCTTGTTGTCAAAGAGTGTTGCCAGGCAGCAGATCGGCATCGATGAGTGAAAGCTCCAGTGCAGCAAGCCGCGCTTCTCTGCGTTCGTCATCTTCTTGCGTTCCGCCACGGTCTTCTCGTAGCGCTTCTCTTCTTTCTCCGCGTCCTTCCCTTCAAGAGGCTTGCCGTTCTTCTCTACCTGCTTTCGATACGGAAGCCCTTCAATAAACACATTCTCGTATTTCGCTGATTCGTCCAGAGTCGTCTTGCCGTTCTTGTCAAAATTCTGATTGTGATAAAGATCTTCAGAAGTGTATTGCAGAGACAGCTTTCCATTGGCCAGTTGCGCAGCCTTCATCCTCGCGAAGAGCGCATTCAGATTCTCTTGATCGCTGCCACTCTGCGCGCAAACGCACATCGACAGAAATGCCATCACAGCGAATGGGAACGAGAGAACAATAATCTTTTTGAAATCGCTCATATCCTAATATCACATATCAATTTGCAGCGCCTGATCTCACGGATGAGAGCTGCAACATGAGTGTGCATCATCCTGCGCATATATTCTGTTCAGTGTTCTGGCAAACGGAAGTGTCTCCCTCACATCTTCCAACCCGCTGATCCACGCCACCGCGCGCTCGTTGCTCATTCCAAATCGCCCCGTGCCGCAAGTGTTCCGGCGGCGGTCGGGCGGCCTTTGAGTATCCATTCAAAGCCCACAGCGATGATTGCGCCCAGCACGGGACCGACAATAAAAATCCAGGTTGTGCTCATATCGCCACGAATCAGGTCGGGAGCAAATGAGCGCACCGGATTCATTGAGGCTCCGCTGATTGGCGCCGCCCAAAGCCCCGACAAAACAACGTAGCCGCCAACAGCAAGAGCGCCGTTGGAACCGATATTACGTGCGCCGGATGCGGTGCCAAGTATGGTGCTGACCAAACCCGTCGTCAGCAATACTTCCATAATCAGCGCTGTCGTTGCGCTCACTCCCGGACCCGGTATCGTGGCGCCGAGCAATCCTTGTACGCCGAACATCGCTCGCAGGAATGACACCGCTGCGATGCTTCCAATAAACTGCGCCATAATGTACCCCGGCACCCGGGACCATGGAAAATTACGTCGCAACGCGAATGCCAGCGTGACTGCTGGATTTAAATGGGCGCCACTAACCGCGCCCATAAAATAAATAATCGCCATCACCATCAACCCCGGCGCAACAACTTTCATTCCCAGGGTAATCGCACCACCGCTCTGGGCGCCGACGACCGCTGCGCCGGCCGCAACGGTGACGAGAAGGAATGTGCCCCATGTTTCTGCAAAAAGACGCCGCAATTCATGAGCTGATTCCAGAAAATCTGGTATCGCCGATGCGTGCAGCATGCGGTGCTGACTTGTCGTTTCGGTTTGTTTAGTGTGCATGATTCACTCGCAAATGGTTTGAGGATCAGAATCTTGTCAAACAATCTTGCAGGGAATCATAGCATCCTCGTCAAATGTGTAGACAGCGCAAAGGCGATGATAGCCGTCGGCAATCACCAACTTGCCGTTGCGTTGGTCCCTGAACAAGAGAAGTGGCGATAACTTTTCGTTCCGAATAATTTTTGTTCTATCTAATTCAACGTGTGAATTACTCACCCCCAGCAGCGACAGCATGGATGCTCTAAAAATATCCTTTGCTGCAAATTCTGTCATCCCGGTCCGTTGCAATTTCCTTGTAACACTCTTCGCCTCCTGTGGCGGCATTGTCAGGCTCAGATAGGATGTGGCCGCAGGATAATCATGCTTCTGCGGTTCGCGTTGCCAGTTGATGATCGTCTTTTTTTTCATTGCCATTCCTTCAACTGTGAATGTGGCCATTCATCACTGCAAAATATCGCCATCAGTTACAAGCAGCATAAGAACAATTAATTTGATTTATCTAGCGCGAGAACTACCCCCGCACGTCAGCGATGCAAAAAAAACTCGCATCGTGAAAAAGTTTATCCACGAATGAATGACTGAAGATGTATAAAAGCGACCACAAGGGCAAGTGCGCGCTGACAGATTATTTATTGATGGATCCCTCCCAGGCCTCGTTATTGAGACCTGGGAATCAAATATAAAGTTGATGCTACGGATAAATCCTATTCAGCGTCCTGGCAAACGGAATCGTCTCCCTCACATGCTCCAATCCGCAGATCCACGCCACCGCGCGCTCAATCCCCATTCCAAATCCCGAGTGCGGCACGCTGCCATATCTGCGCAAATCCAAATACCACTGAAACGCATCAATCGGCAGTCCATGATGCTCAATGCGGCTCTTCAACAACTCGTAACTCGAAACACGTTGCGAGCCGCCGATGATTTCGCCATACCCCTCAGGCGCCAGCACATCCACGCACATCGCAAACTTCGGATCCTGCGGATCTGGCTCCATGTAAAACGCCTTCACATCCGCGGGATAACGATGCACCATCACAGGACGATCAAACTGGCTGCTCAGCCACGTCTCATCAGGCGAGCCAAAATCATTTCCGTACTCAAAAGGCGCTTCGAGATGACCGTCCTTGTGCGCCTGGTTCAGCATCTCGCACGCTTCGTCATAGCGCAAGCGCGGGAAGGGCGCATTGATCGCCTTGAGCTTTTCAATATCACGCCCAATGACGCCGAGCTCCGGCAATCTGTTTTTCAAAACCGATTGCACAATATGCGAAAGAAAATTCTCCGCTAACTCAAGCAACCCATCGAGATCCATAAACGCGACTTCCGGCTCAATCATCCAGAACTCGGTCAGATGCCGCCGCGTCTTCGATTTCTCCGCCCTGAAGGTCGGCCCAAAGCTGTAAACCTTGCCTAACGCCAACGCCGTCGACTCAATATAGAGCTGGCCGGATTGCGTCAAAAACGCCTCATCTCCAAAATAATCCACCGGAAACAACGTCGATGTTCCCTCGCACGCTGCCGGCGTCAAAATCGGCGGATCGGTGCGGATGAATCCATTCGAATCAAAATACTCCGCTGCCGCGCGCATGATCTCCGCGCGAATCCTCAGAATCGCCGATTGCCTCGGCGAGCGCACCCAAAGATGACGCCGCTCCATCAAAAAATCAGTCCCGTGTTCCTTGAGCGTAATCGGATAGGGATCGGCCTCGGGAACTCTCTGCACAACTTCAACCGTCTCGACGTCGAGCTCATACCCGCCATGCGCGCGCTTGTCTTCGCGCACCTTTCCGGTGACGATGACACTCGATTCCTGCGTCAATCCTTTGAGCGCGTCAAAAACTTCGGCAGGCACGCCTGCCTTGTGCGCCACTCCCTGAATCGTCCCCGTCCCATCACGGAAAATCGGAAAGAGCAGCTTGCCGCTCTCGCGCGAGTTGTAAAGCCAACCCTGCAGCTTGACGCTCTGGCCAACGTGCTGGCCGATGTTCGCGATTGTGGTCAAAGGTGCGGTAGTCGTTCCGGTAGCAGTTATTTCAGGCATTGGTTTCCTTTGCTGTTAGCGCATTTGCATTACTTGGTTGCGCATCCAGTTTACAACTTTCGGCGTGCTTAGAGCCTGTGAGCCGTTGCACTCGTATGGGGTTACAATCATCCTTAATGACTGCGCCGCATCTTTGCGCACCGAATTTTTCTGGAGGATGTTCGAATGAGCTGTCTCTTTTGCAAAATTATTGACGGAAGCATTCCCTCCGCCCCTGTCTATCAAAACGACGATTGCTTTGCCTTCGCCGACATCAATCCCGCCGCGCCAACACACATTCTCATCACGCCACGCCGTCACATCACATCGCTGGCTGAAGCAACCGTGGGCGACAC
>DAHXOQ010000066.1 GCA_027364815.1 Acidobacteriaceae bacterium
TCTGCATCTAGTTTTGAAGATAATGGAGGGGTGGGGTTCTGTCAAATTATTTCTTGCCGTGGCCAAGTTGCCAGACGAGCTGAAGGAGCGGAGAATGGTGCCATGCGAAGTGTGATGGTAATTGTGCTGGCAGCAGTGATTGGCGCGCAGGGAGCCTCTCTCGGTCAGTCCGGCTCCAATGAGTCTTACTCCGAGCGGAACAGAGCAAGCGGCGCAAAAAAGTTATCTGCTGCCGAACTCGTCGACATCAATCGTGCGAGTGCGGAAGAGTTGATGAAGTTGCCGGGAATGACTAAGGTTTGGGCAGATCGGGTAGTGAAGTTCAGGCCGTACAAGAGGAAGACAGAGTTGCTTGAACATGGGATTATGCCAGATCGAGTGTATGACAAGGTGAAGGATTTTGTGGTGGCGCATAAAGTTGATTAATTAGATTTCTAATAAGTTAAAACCAACATTCTTGATACCCACCCGAGCGAAAAACAGGATCGTCGCTCGGGTGAAGTAGCCAAATTTGTAAGTTGTTACTCAGCAGTTTCTGCGGGCTTTTCTTTTTTGAATCCGTGCAGGATGCTTTTCAGAATCACGTAGAGTGTTGGAATGAAGAAGAGGTTCAGCACCGTTGACAGAATCATTCCGCCGACGATGGTGGTGCCGACAGAACGGCGGCCAAGTGCGCCGGCGCCGTTGGCGAAGACCAGCGGAGTGACACCGAGAATAAACGCGATGGAGGTCATGAGGATGGGGCGGAGTCGGAGCTCAGCGGCCTCGATTGCGGCTTCAGCGATGGAGCGGCCCTTGCGGCGGAGTTGCTCGGCGAACTCGACGATGAGGATGGAGTTTTTGGCCGAGAGTCCGATCAGGAGAACGAGTCCGATCTGGCAGTAGACATCGTTAACGCTGGGATGTGCAGGGTCGATGAGGCCGCGCAGTGAGACTGCGCCAAGTGCGCCGAGGATGGCCATTGGAACGGCAAGCAAAATGATGAAGGGCAGCGAGAAGCTCTCGTACTGCGCGCTCAGCGTGAGATAGACAACAAGCAGGCCGAGGCCGAAGATGATGATCGCTTTGCCGGCGGACTCGAGTTCTTCAAGCGTGAGTCCGGTCCACTCGTAACTCATGCCGGGCAGCTTCATTTTGTCGGCGAGATTCTGCATGGAGATAATTCCCTCACCAGAGCTGTAACCGGGCGCGGGCGAGCCGTCAATTTCAACCGAGCGGAAAAGATTGTAATGCGAGATGACCGGCGCTCCGGCGCTCTCCTTGACGGTGACGAGGTTGTCGAGCGAGATCATCTGGCCGGTGTCTGAGCGCACATAAAAGCTTTTCAATTGTTGCGCTGTCATGCGGAAGGCCTGGTCGGCCTGCACGTAGACGCGATAGGTGCGGTTGTTGTAATCGAAGTCGTTGACGTATGCCGAACCCATGAAGACGCTGAGCGTAGTTGCGATCTGGGTGAGCGAGACGTTGAGGCTCTTGGCCTTTTCGCGGTCGATGGTAACCAGAATCTGCGGATCGTTCGCGGAGAAAGTTGTGAGTAGGCCGGTGAGATCTTTGCTCGTGCGGCTGGCCCCGACTATCTGGTGCGCGACGCGGTCACGATCGGCGAGAGTGTTTTGTCCGCGGGCTTCAAGTTCAAATTGGAATCCGCCGAAGGAGCCGACGCCGTTGACGGCCGGCGGCGGAAACAGCATGACCACGGCGCCGTGTGGATCCATCATCAGCATCTGGAGTTTGGGTTGCAGGTCGGCGATGACATCGGCAGTTGAGTGTCCTTTGCCTTTGCGCTCGTCAGAAGGGCGCAGGCTGACGAAGATGATGCCGGCGTTGGCTGCGCCGCCGGAGAAACTGAATCCCATCACGGAGAAGGCGCCGTTGATGTCAGGGTTGGATGCGAGGATGGCCTCGGCCTTATCGGCGACATTCGTTGTGTAAGCAAGCGATGCGCCGGGAGGAGCCTGCACGATGCAGAAGATGTAGCCCTGGTCTTCCTGCGGAATGAAGCCGGTGGGAACCGTGCGATACATCCATGCGGTTGCCGCGAGCCCGACAAAAAAGACAAGCAGCACCAGGTAGCGCAGCCTGAGAACAAAGTGAATGGTCTTGGCATACGTTGCGCCGAGCCACGAGATGAAATTATCAGCGCCGTGAATGAAGGCGGCGAAGATGCGCGAAATGGTTTTGCTGTGCAGAAAATCGAGCTGGTGAGGCCGCTCTTCTTCGCCGCGCAGGAACATCGCCGAGAGCGCGGGTGAGAGCGTAAGCGCGTTGAAGGCTGAGATGGCGATGGCGAATGCGATGGTCAGCGAGAACTGGCGATACAGAATTCCCGTTGTGCCGGGGAAAAAGGAGACGGGCACAAAAACTGCAATCAGGACCAGCGATGTGGCGATGACGGCGCTCGTGACTTCGCCCATGGCGTTTGAAGTCGCCTCGTGCGGATCGCTGTGCTCCATGGCAATGTGCCGCTGCACGTTTTCTATGACGACGATGGCGTCATCGACTACAAGACCCGTGGCCAGCGTGATGCCGAAGAGGGTGAGTGAGTTAATCGAGAAGCCGAAAAGCTTGATGAAGGCGAAGGTGCCTATGAGCGAAACAGGAATGGTGACGGCGGGGATGATGGTGGCGCGCCAATCAAGCAGGAAGAGAAAAATGACGGCGATGACGATGATGACAGAAAAGCCGAGGGTGATGAGCACCTCGCGAATGGAGTCGCCGACAACGGTGGTGGAGTCAAACGCAATGGCGTACTTGAGCCCCGGCGGAAAGTGCTTGGAGAGTTCTTCCAGCACAGCCTTGGTTTTGCGGTCGACATCGAGCGAGTTCGCCGTAGAGAGCTGCTGCACGCCGATTCCGTTGGCCGCGTGGCCGCTGAATTTGAGCGTGCTGCTGTAGTCCTCCGCGCCGACGACCGAGTGGCCGACATCCTTGAGAAGGACAAGTCCGTTAGGCGTGTTTTTGACAATGATGCGGTCGAATTCTGCGCTGCTGCCGAGGCGGCCGACGACGCGCACGGGTATCTCGTAAGCCTGCTTGGAATCTGAGGGCGGCTGGCCAAGTTGCCCCGCGGGGATTTCAACGTTCTGTTCCGCGAGCGCGTTGATTACGTCAGTCGCAGTGAGTCCGCGCGCCGCAAGCTTGACGGGGTCAAGCCAGCCTCGGAGGGAGTATTTGCGCTCGCCGAAGATGATGGCGTCGCCGACGCCGGGTACGCGCTTGATGGCGTCCTTCACGTAGATGTCAAGATAGTTGGAGATGAATTCTGGCGAGTAGCGATTGTCTTCCGTGTAAAATCCGGCGGCCAGTACAAAATTTTCATTCGCCTTGGCGATCGAGATGCCGGTTTGATTCACCACAGAGGGCAAACGACCCTGCACGCTGGCCACGCGATTCTGCACGTCGACCGCTGCGATGGATAGATCGTAGCCGGTTTGGAAGGTGATGCTGATGGTGCTGATCCCGCTGTTCGTGCTCGACGAGGTCATGTAACGCATTCCCTCGACGCCGTTGATGGCTTCTTCAAGTGGAATGGTGACGGCCTTCTCAACTGTCTCTGCATCGGCGCCGATGTAGACGCTGGTGACGGAGACTTGCGGCGGCGCAAGATTGGGATAGAGCGCAACGGGAAGCGTGGGAATGCAGACCGCGCCGGCGAGAATGATCAGCAGCGCGCAGACGGTTGCAAAGACCGGACGACGAATAAAGAAATCTACAAACACGCTAAACCCTGCCCTTCAAGTGGTGAGTAAAAATAACGCCCGACAAAATCAACAGAAACAGAAAATTAACGGCCCAGCAGAATGACAGGCATTCCATCGACGAGGTACTGTGTTCCGGTGACAATGACTTTGTCGCCCGCGTTGAGACCGCTGAGAATCGCGTAATGGTCGCCAATGATGTCGCCGAGAGTAACCGCAGCCTGGTGCGCAATCAACATTCCGCCCTTCTGCGTGGCGACGTATACAAAGCTCTGGCCACCCTGGCGCACAATGGCAAGCACGGGTACGGTGGGCAGATTGGCTGTGCGCCAGATGACGCGCGCCTTGATCATCTGCATGGAGCGCAGGGGGTCACCTGTTTTCATTACTGCCGAACTGACTGGAGCCTTGGCCAGTATGCCCTGCAACGAATTGTCAACCTGCGGAGAGACGAAGTCGATTTTTGTCTTCTGAATCAAAGTGTTGTTGGTGTCAAGGAGTTCAACTTCGAGGCCGTTACGGGCATCGGCTGCGCGCTCCGTCGGCAGATAAATATAGGCTTCGAGGTCGCGATTCTCATCGACCGTTGTCAGCACAGTCGTCGACGAGACATAATCGCCAACGTGCACCGGAATGTCGCCGACGATGCCATCGTAAGGCGCGCGAATGCTGTAGTAGGCAAGCTGCTCCTCTTGCGTTTTGGTTGATTCGACAGCGGAGTCGTAATCGGCTCGCGCGTTGTCATTGGCCTGGCGCGCCTGGTCAAAGGCATCATGGCTGGTGACGCCGGCTTCAAATAGTTGCTTCTGCCGATTGAATTCAATCACCGCGTAATCAAGCACGGCCTTCTTCTGGCGTTCGGTGGCCCGCTGTGAGGCAACTGTGGCAAGCTGGTGCGCCGGGTCTACCTCCATCAGCAGTTGCCCGGCTTTCACGTGGTCGCCGGATTTGGCGCTGATGGAAATTAGACGGCCATCAACCTGAGGCTGCAATGTGGCCGAGCGCCGCGATTTGATCGTCGCCACATACTCGCTGGTGACGGGCACCGGTGAGAAGGCCACGGTCACGGTCTGCACGGGCATCCCATTGCCTTGTGCCGGTGGTGGCGCGCTTGCGTGGCAACCGGCCAGAATCAGGCACTCTACGACAACACCACATATTGATACAAATTTAGCTTTCAAACCGACTCCTTTTAGGCAGAACTGTGCTGCAACGTACACATTTGAATGAATGATTGCGATATTACTTATACGTTTGATGCACGAATCAAGACGCGGAACCAAAGATAATTTTAGCGCGGATCTGCCGGCTGAAGCCTGAAATTGTCCCAGTTGACGGCGGAAGCCAGCGATTGACCCTGGAAGTGAACTCAAAGCCGAGATTCACGACGCGCATAGTACAATTCTTTCAATCATTTTATGTGCCTGTAAGAACGGCTGAATAAGCTTTGAAAACGAGAGAAAGAGTTATGCATATGAAGGTTTTGAGTTATGTCTTTGCTGGTTTGCTGACGGTGACGGCACTTTCCGGCTGCAGCAACTCAACAAACAACGGCGGCGGCGGTGGTAACAACCCGACCACCATTACCGTAAACTTCACCGGTAACCCGGGTTCACTTGCGTATCAGATCGGCTCCGGCTCCTACACCGCAGGAACCTTAAGCGGAAACACGCTCACCTTCTCGGTTCCTAATGGCACATCCAATTTCTCCTTCGCCTACCTTTGCGGGCAAGGTGCAACGCTAGAAGAAACCGTTATCAATGCTACGATCAACGACGGCACAACATACGCAGGTGGGTGTGCCAGCAACACACAGTTGACGGTGGGATCTTTGACCGGTTCCGTTGATACCTCCGCACTAACAAATCCTCAGACGCTTGAGGTCGCATCCTCTCAACCGGATGCTTCTTATTATGTGCAAATCCCCGTCGCGCAGGCGCCTGCGTTCAATGTACTAGCTGTTAAAGGGACTGACGACATCCTTCTCGCCGTACTCGATACTAACTCTGCATACATTGCTGCCAAAGAGCTCACCTCCCAGCAGGTACCCGGCACCTTGAATGGAGGCAATACTGTTACTTTTGGAAATGCAGACCTGACGACTCCCGCAAATATTACTTACAACAATCTCCCAGCAGGAGCTACGCCATCTACATATCTCTTTTTCAGCTCTGCCACAGGCGGTCAGTACAGTCTTGGTACGGTCACCACCACTTATCCCGTTATGCCGGCTACGCTTCTGACCGGGAGCGCCACATATGAACTCAGTTCCACAGCCATTGCCGCTAACGGTTCCGCTGTCAGCTTTAACTCATTCACCAACACAGGTAGCACGGTTACTATCAATTTCCCCAATCCCTGGAACTGCACTGCTCCAGTTGCTGCTAACTATCCGACCTTCCTGCTCAACTCTTACAACGGCTTCACCGGCAACAGCGGCAGAACTCTGGAGGCATCTTTGCTGTGGATTGGAGGTGGGAACATCGGCTATTCAATCTATCTCGTCAATTATCCAGATACAGTCGGTTCATCTGGTGTAACGGCTCCCAACCTGTCGAACGTAAGCAGCGTCTACCCCGTACCTGCCTCCGGAATGACCGCTTTTTGGAGTCAGGGCAACACGGAATTCAGTTCGGGTAAAGTCGGCAGCACCCCGGCCAATTCCACTGTCAGCACTGTTGGTTGTAACGGCAATTTTACTGTGCCCTAAACCTGGTCCAGACCGTGCAGCGCCTTAACGGGCTTTGTGCTTTGTTTAGCGCAGAGGGACTCATCGGTATCTCAACTTTATCGGGCTTATAGCTCTGCCACCGCAAACGGATTGAAATTCGTTTTGCGGTCATAAGCATCCACGCCCTCTGCGCGCTTCAATGCGCGGACAACCACATAAGTCAGCGGCGTGGCGACCACCTCTACGGCAACCTTAACCAGATAAGAAGAAAGAATCATGCGTCCCAGCATCGGCCAGGATTGCGAGCCGACGAATGCGATGACGACGATGACGGCGGTGTCAACGGCCTGCCCGGTTATCGTCGAACCAATCGTCCGCGTCCAAAGCCACTTGCCGCCGGTGAAAAGCTTGAGCTTGGCAAGCGTGTAGCTGTTGGTGAACTCGCCGCACAAGTAAGCGACAAGGCTGGCCATGGCGTAGCGCGGTACGACGGCGAAAACGGTTGCATAAGCCTGCTGATTGTTCCAGCCCGGTGCCGGAGGAAGCCAGACTGCGAGCGCGCCAAGAATCGAGAGAGCGGCCATCGCAAAAAAACCGAGCCAGATGGCGCGGCGCGATACGCCGTAGCCGTAAACTTCCGTGAAGACATCGCCACAGATATAAGTCAGCGGAAAAAAGAACTCGGCCGCAGAAATGCGCAGCCAGCTCAGGGGCTGCCAGGGAACCAGGCAAATCTTCGGCCCCACGAGGTTCGAGATCAGAAGAACCGCGACGAAGCCGACCGTGAGGGAATCGAGAAAACGGAATTTGCGCATCCATATAAGGATAAAGCAAAAGCGATAAGAATAATGCAAAAGCGGCCCCGGAGATCGCCTCTGAGAATACTGAGCACGAACAGGAGCGGCTTTTGGCGGGGCCTGTGAATTGACGCGCATCGATTGAGTCGATAAACTGTATTAGAGCGTCAATTTATTCCCTCCTTCACGCTCATCAGCGTCCCCGTCGTCTAGCCCGGCCTAGGACACCGCCCTTTCACGGCGATAACACGGGTTCGAATCCCGTCGGGGACGCCAAATGTTCTAAACTCACTGTTTCATCCCCAAACATGCTGAATAATGAATGGGTTACAACGGTTCCAAAGCCCATTCTTGAGCATCTGATCCCCTCAGGGAAAATCGCCTTGCAGATACTCCTTTTTGTCCCTATATCGCTGTTTTCAAATAATATATGCAGGTTCCAAAGCACATGATTCAGGTACGTCAGTGCAATATCCACATCTAGTTCCGTTTCTCTTGCCTGTGAGATTGCAGATTCTGCATCAGCGATTTGGTGATTGAGCTTTCTATATCGCTCGCTAAAATCGGTGTCATTGAGAACACCAGTTTCCATCTGTTCCAATACATTCCTCTTACGCGTGTTTAGTTGAGACAGAAGTGTTTCTAGACGATCAACCTCTGGTTGCCTTGAAGCATTTCGCTGATTCCAGACAGCACGAAAAACTGCTTCTACAAGGCACAGTCTCGCAGGTTCTGGGGCCAACGCTTCAAGAATCTGCAAGAATGCTCGTTCTGCTTTATCAGCACGGATGCTCAGGTGACCAGCACCTCTATGGCAGTGGTAGTAAGCGTAACGTCCAGTGCGTCCTTTACTGATTGATGCCGTTGCAAGTTTTCCGCACTTACTACATACTATGATTCCTTTTAAGGGGAATGTCGGATTCGTTCTCGAATGAGGTACCGCTGTTGCAGCTCTGCCATTCAATACGTTTTGAACTCTAGTCCATACCTCATCACTGACAATGGGGTCGAAAGTGCCCCTTCGACTGATTCCCCATTTCGGATACTCAACCCATCCTTTGTAAAGATGATTACGCAAAATACGCGATGCTGTGCTTGTGCTAAGTTCTCTTCCAGCTCTTGTTCTCAGTCCCCGTTCGGTAATCCAATTGACTGCATTTGCGAGTCCTTCGCCTTCCGTTACTTTGTTAAACAAAGCTGCAATCAGAGCAGCTCTACCGGAATCAAGGATGAGAGTTGATTGTCCGCTTCTGTCGTTTAGGTATTTGTCTCCTCTGAGGCCGTTATTGAAGAGATAACCGACTACAAGAATGTTCCAGTCTTTGACGATCCAACAGTATTCGTCGCCGTTCTTCTTGCTTCGCGGCAGTGTCCACACTATCCGTACCAAGTACGGCTTCGTCTGGCAATTTCATTGGAGAAATTCTCCATATCGGATTTCATGGTGAAGGAGGGAAGTGATGCAGCACTGAAGCGGCAAAATCCCTTACATGAGCGACTGCGAAATGATTCGCGATTTAAGGAGCTTGACGAACGCTACTTCGTAAAGGATGTCGGTTTCAATTATTGGACAACAGGTAGAGGGAAGAAACGTGGTGGAAATTCGATTGGTGACCGCGTTTTCTATGCTACTGCTCGTCGAGATAGAAAGGATATTCCGTTCTTGAAGGGAAGGGACATACTTAAATGGACGATTCAGGCTCCCTCGAACTTTCTGAGACATGACTATGCAACCTGCCTCGACCCGAAGATTGACACTTTCAGGTTTTCGGAAGAGTTTCTGAAGATGAAACCGAAGGTTGTATATAGGCAAACTAGCGGTTCAATTATCGCGGCGATTGATGCGGAAGGCAGATATTTGGACAAGACTGTCCACATGATCGTTCCCAAGAATGGATGGACAAATAACGAACTATCCGAAAGGGCTTTGCTCGGGCTACTAAATTCGCGACTATTCGATTATTTATATAGACATATATCACAGGAGTCCGAAGGACGGGCGTTTGCACAAGTGAAGACGACCTACATCAAGAAACTTCCGCTTCCATGCAGAGAGTCAAAGAATGTTAAGGCGATTGAACGTTTGGTGGATTGTATTCTTCAGGCCCCTACAGATAAAAAGAAGGAGTCTCTCGAACATAGTTTGAATCGCGAAGTCTACGAGCTTTACGAATTGAGCCCCGATGAGATTTTATTGGTCGAAGGCACTTAAACAGGTTAAAGAAAACTATGGAACATGAAGTTCTATAGCGAAAGGGCTTTGCGCGGATTAGCCTCCTGAGTGATCGACTGATCAATTATCAGATGTGACTGAAAGGGTACCAGAGGATGCATACCGCCTTAAACGAGCCATGTCTGATATTTGATCGCTGATTCGAATCACGGACAATAACTTTTCTTCAAACGTCTCACCGTGGGCTTTGCTCCACGGTGACTTGCAAAGATATTTAACTATTCCAGCGACATCATAAACCGACTTAATGACTACTGGTTTTTGCTGCACACTATGCAGGTCGTCTGGTAGAGCCGCTTCCCATAAGCCTCTCCACTTGAGAACGCTCATACAATTGCGACCAGAAGAATAGCCTGCTTTAACGTCCATAAGTACATGAATATGTGGATGGTAGCGTCCTGGGCTAGAGGGTTTTGCTTCTTGACGCATAAACCATCCGTTCAGGCTTGGTACTGACCTAAGCATATCTCGTGCTATGGCAGAAGTGGCTTTGGCAATCCCACGTAACTCAAAGCCAGAACAATCTTCGATTACGAACGTGGCGAATCGTAGTTGACTCTGTGGTATTTCTTTTGCCACCCGCATCAACCTTCTTTGCAGTTTGTGATAGTTCTTTCCGCTGCAAGCTGGGCAATAAGGGCTTTCGCAGGATGACCTGTTGCCTGCACAATTTTTCATTCTGCCAATCTGGATGTCTGGGCTGATTCCGGGGACACCCTCGGCGGCGAGGTCCATTAGAGAATGCCATTTCTTCAGCCAATGCGGGTAACGGTAGCCAGCAGGCAAGAGCCCTCTCTTTCAGTTGTACATCATGTCCGCTTCTATCGTAATTGTGCCAGCTTGACTAGAACAACCTTCCAATCTGAGTAGTGTTTGTCGCTTCTAAACTAGGCAAAATACCGCGATTATCTATGGGGATGTAGCAGTTTGAACCTAGTATCGTTGTCTACACTGTTTCTGTACTAAACGAAAGGATGCGACCCGAATGGACACAGCAAAAGACTCGCAGGTGCGAAGACTCCGGCTGCCTGAACAGGTCACAGCAATCTACCGTGCGGTCCGTGAGCTTGAGTCTCGTTACCCACGGAAGTTTACGCCTGATGGTCATCTTGTAGGGTCAATCGGGGAAGTCATTGCAGCTGAGGCATTAGGCTTAACACTTTACCCAATGTCGCATGTAGGTCATGATGCTTACGACGCGGACGGTGACGTACAGATCAAGATGACCGCGGGCAAGAGTATTTCAATGTACGAGGAGAGTGATCGTCTGGTTGTTTTACAGGTCGTTAGCCCAGAGGAAGCCGAAATCGTCTATGACGGGCCGGGAAAGCCCGCATGGGATGCTGCCGGAAAGACTGCCAAGAATGGCCAAAGATCAGTCAGCCTAGCCAAACTCAGAGCAATTGCATCACGAATCTCGACTCCCTCACCCTAGAGGGTCAGCCTGCTTAAACTGGGCCATTGAAGCCAAATACTGCATGGTTTGGTTCCAATTCTCGAACAAGTGGGACGCCAATTAAAATCAAACACTTTGCACTCACTTCCCCCACTCATACCCCAAAACTGGCTCACAATTGCATCTATATACATATGCTGAAGCCGTGTGACGGGCGAACTTTCCTCCCTTCTTTGGCCTCTGCTAAAGTTTCGACATGCACCCACGTTCTCTCATAAAAATTGCAATCATGTTGCTCTTGGCGGTAGCCACGCTGGTGCTCTATCCCGTGCCCGCGCAGGTCAGGGTGATGCCCCTCGGCCAGATGGGCTATGAGTCGCTCTCCATTGCCGAGTCGCTTGCACATGGCCGCGGATTTTCTGATCCTTTCCGTCAGATTGATACCGGGCCCTCCGCGCACCTCGCTCCGGCCTTTCCCGCCTTCCTGGCGATGATTATCAAAAGCACAAGCAGTGATGAAAGCGCGATGATCTGGATGGTCCGCTTCTCGACGCTGATGGTTTTGCTCCAGATTTGTCTGTTGCCCCTGCTGGCGCGGTATTTGGGCATCGGATTTTATACCGGCGTCGCCGCTTCTGTTCTCTGGCTCATCGCGCTGGTGCCGAGGGAGTTTTTCTGGGAGCAGAATTATTCGGGCGTGCTCATTACGCTGATGGCTTTTCTGATGGTGATGTCGCTGCGAAAAGAATTGTCGACACCGTGGCTGATTGCGTGCGCGGTGCTTTGGGGCCTGTTGCTTCTGCTTTGCCCGGTTGCGTTGCTCGCGCTGGTGGCG